>NZ_JAUBUB010000031.1:0-57360 GCF_036705265.1 Microcoleus sp. B4-C2 | reverse complement strand
CGTCCAAAAAGGACGGGCGGGACGCCCATCCCACAATAACAATTAAAATTGTAAGTTATTTAATTCGCGATCCTTATTTTTCGTACCTGCGCGGCGTGTAAACCCAAACATCTCCATATTTGCGGGGAATAATCCGAGTCTGACTGGAACCGACAATCACTAAAGTTCTCATGTCAGCGTCTTGGGGCTGGAATTCGCCGAGGGTGCAAACCCGCACAGATTGACCGGGCCGGCCGAGGTTTCGCCCTAGTACGACGGGGGTTTTAGCATCGCGACTTTGCAACAAAATCTCGATCGCCCTTGCGAGTTGCCAAATCCGCTGTTTCGAGATGGGATTGTAAAATGCGATCGCGAAATCTGCGATCGCAGCAGCAGAAATCCGCTGTTCAATGACCTCCCAAGGCTTGAGAATATCCGAAAGCGAAATCACGCAAAAATCGTGTCCGAGGGGTGCTCCGATCGCAGCAGCGGCCGCCTGCATGGCTGAAATGCCCGGTGCCACCCGAATATCGATGCCTTGCCATTCGGGTTTGGCATCAAAGTCGATCGCCTCAAACACCGCCGCCGCCATCGCAAAAATACCCGGATCTCCCGACGAAACCACGGCGACAGATTTGCCCGATGCTGCTAAATCTAGGGCAAAACGGGCGCGATCAATCTCTTCGCGGTTGTCGGAATCGTGCCGCTTTTGTCCTTCCCGCAGGGTTCCAGCTAAGTCGAGATAGAACTTGTAACCCACCCAATCCGTGGCTTCGCGCAGAATTTCCTTAACCTCCGGGGACATCCAGGGCGCGCCTCCGGGGCCGGTACCGACGATCGCCAGTTTGCCGCGGCTAACTCCGATCGCCCTAGCATCAAAGGGTTGGGCGGCCAGGGCGATCGCGCAATTCAGGGATAAAGTGCGATCGTACTCGATTAAGTGACTGTTTGCACCGGCTGCTGTCAGGGCAATTTGTGCGGCCTGATTTTCGATGAATTCAATTGAGTCTAATTCGACAAGTTCCGATTGATTGAAAAAACGGACTGGGACTTTAAAATATTGTGAAACTGCTTCAAGTGCCCGATTTCCCATCTCATCTTTTAATGCAAAAAATCCCGCAACGGAAGCTGGGGCCAAACCTGCATTTTCCAAGACTTGCTGGACACATGAAACCGCTATTTCTGGCTCAATATTCGATAGCTTTGTGAGTGCAACTGCTGCAATTTGCGGATGGTAAACTAAACAATCTGGCGTTGGCGCAATTGCTTTTTCGGTGACGCGGATCGTCAATTTTGCGTCGGGGGCTATCGGCAAATTGCTCTCAGAAAGCCAGCTTGCAGCCCCTTCTAGGCGTACTTTTGCTCCGGCGAGCAAATTTGAAATAAAAGTCTTCGCGTCCTCTGGATTCGCTAAATAATAGCCTTGGGGAGGACTCAGCAGCGCGGTGCGAAACCGGATATCTCCGGTGGTGGTAATTGCAGGTTGTACGCCCAGGGCTGCTGCAATCTCCCTGGCCAAATCATTAACGCCGTGCAAACCGCCCAGCAGCGGTACGACGGCGCTTCCGTCTTCTGCGACGGCTAAAACTGGCGGTTCGGCGCGTTTGTCTGACAGCAGCGGGGCGAGGGTGCGGATGATTATTCCGGCGGCGCAGATGGCGATGATTGGGGTTTCTGTTGCGAATAATTCCCGCAATGTTTCGCCGAAGTTGCTAAAGTTGATGTCTGTGTTGGAAGTGCGATCGATTAAACCGTAAATCTGGGAACCGGGGAAATGTGCGGAGATTTTTTTGGCGATCGGCAGGCTGTTTTGACCTAAGATAACAATTGCGGGAGGAACTCGAACCATTTTAGATTTTAGATTTTAGATTTTAGATTTTATGAGAGTTGCGACGGAAATTAGGAATTGATAATTGATAATTGGTAATGTAGGGGCGGGTTCGCCAAGGTCTGCAATACAACACCAGAAATCTACTAAACCCGCCCCACCCCCACCGAGGATGCTATCTAATATAATATAACCTAATTAAAACAGGCTACAATCAATAAATATTTCGAGGTTTGGCTGTGAAACGCATTGTCTTAATTGCAGGGTTTGAATCTTTTAATGCTGATTTGTACCGGAAAGCTGCTGAGTTGGCTGTTTCTGGGTGTCAGGGATTGGAAGTACGGGTTTTTAGCGATCGCGCCCTCGCAGACGAACCCGAAGCTGTAGCAGCCGCCCTCTTGAATGCTGATGTGTTTTTCGGGAGTTTGCTGTTTGATTACGATGCGGTAATGTGGCTGCGGGAAAGGGTGCAAAATATTCCGATTCGCCTGGTTTTTGAGTCGGCTTTGGAATTGATGAGTCTTACTCAAATCGGCGCTTTTAAAATTGGCGACAAACCGAAAGGAATGCCGAAGCCGGTTAAGTTTATTCTGGATAAGTTCAGCAACGGGCGAGAAGAAGATAAGCTGGCTGGTTATATCAGCTTTTTGAAGATTGGGCCGAAGTTATTAAAATATGTGCCGGTGCAAAAAGTGCAAGATTTGCGAAACTGGCTGATTATTTATGGTTACTGGAATGCGGGCGGGGCGGATAATGTTGTCTCGATGTTTTGGATTATTGCCGAAAAATATTTGGGGCTGAAAGTTGCAGAAATTCCGCCGCCTGTGGAAACTCCCAATATGGGTTTATTGCATCCTGATTATAATGGTTATTTTGAATCGCCTCGGCAATATTTGGATTGGTATCTCGGTAATCAAATGAGTAGAAGCGGGCAAGATGCCCGTTCCACAAAAGAGGCTAGACATCTTGATAGAAAGGGTTATAACGGGCAAGATGCCCGTTCCACAAAATTTGAGACTAATTTGTCTGAAAATTTAGATCGGGTTTCTAACGGGCAAGATGCCCGTTCCACAAAATTTGAGACCAATTGGTCTCAAAATTCAGACAGAGGAAAATCCCCTGTTGTGGGCATCTTGCTTTACCGCAAACACGTTATCACCAAGCAGCCTTATATTCCTCAATTAATTCGCTATTTTGAAGATGCGGGAATTGTGCCTTTGCCGATTTTTATCAATGGCGTTGAAGGCCATGTGGCGGTGCGGGATTGGATGACGACTGCTGGTGAAACTGCGCGCCGAAAACAAGGCAATATTGAAACTCTTTCGCTTTCTAAAGATGCCGTGGAAGTTGATGCGATTGTTTCTACTATTGGCTTTCCTTTGGTTGGCGGGCCTGCTGGTTCGATGGAGGCGGGGCGTCAGGTGGAAGTTGCTAAACGCATTTTAACTGCTAAAAATGTACCTTATTTTGTGTCCGCACCTCTGCTGATTCAGGATATCCATTCTTGGACTCGTCAGGGGATTGGAGGTTTGCAAAGTGTGGTATTGTATGCTTTGCCGGAGTTGGATGGCGCGATCGATCCTGTTCCCCTGGGCGGTTTGGTGGGTGAGGATATTTATCTGGTGCCCGATCGCGCGAAACGCCTGACAAGTAGAATTAACAATTGGGTGAAACTACGTCAAACTCCGCCATCTGAAAGGAAAATTGCGATTATTCTCTACGGGTTTCCTCCCGGTTACGGGGCGGCGGGTACGGCGGCTTTATTAAATGTACCGAAATCGCTGCTAAATTTCCTGCACAAACTTCAAGCAGCAGGTTATACAGTTGGAGAAATTCCGGCTGACGGTGAGGAGTTAATTCGCAGGGTGAAAGAGGCGGATGAAGCTACTTGTGACGGGCAAGATGCCCGTACCACAAAAGAGACTGTTAATGTCAAAACTTTAGAAAAATGGCTGGGCTATCTGTTAACAAGTCGTATCGAAAAACAGTGGAAATCTTTAACGGGTACGGGCATTAAGACAGACGGCGATGAGTTCCAAATCGGTGGCATTCAACTGGGGAATGTTTGGATAGGTTTGCAGCCGCCGCTGGGAATTTCGGGCGATCCGATGCGCTTAATGTTCGATCGCGATTTGACGCCTCACCCTCAATACGCTGCTTTTTACAAGTGGCTGCAAAATGATTTGCAAGCTGATGCTGTGGTTCACTTCGGAATGCACGGCACTGTTGAATGGTTGCCGGGATCTCCTCTGGGAAATACTGGCTATTCTTGGTCGGATATTCTGCTGGGAAGTTTGCCCAATCTTTATATCTATGCTGCTAACAATCCCTCGGAATCGATGTTGGCAAAACGGCGCGGTTATGGTGTTTTGATTTCTCACAACGTGCCGCCCTACGGCCGCGCGGGCTTGTACAAGGAATTGATGGCTTTGCGGGATTTGATTGCGGAATATCGGGAAGATACGGCTAAGAATTATGTGCTGAAAGAGGCTATTTGTAAGAAAATTTTAGATAGCGGTTTGGAGGCTGATTGTCCGTTTGAGGATGCTCGAAAATTGGGGATTGCTTTTAGTTTTGAAAATGTGGGAATGTTCAGTGCTGATGCTTTTAACCGCTATTTGGTGAAGCTGTACGAGTATTTGCAGGTGGTTGAATCTCGATTGTTTTCTTCGGGTTTACACGTTCTCGGAGAACCACCTAATTCTGAGGAAATGACCTCTTATCTTGAGGCTTATTTTGGGGATAGGTTGTCGGAGGAACAGGTGAAAGCAATTGTTTCACAAACCAGCACAGGCAAGATGCCTGTGCCACAAACAAGCACAGGCAAGATGCCTGTGCCACAAACCAGCACAGGCATCTTGCCTGTGCCACAAACCAGCACAGGCAAGATGCCTGTGCCACAAACAAGCACAGGCAAGATGCCTGTTTCACAAACCAGCACAGGCAAGATGCCTGTTTCACAAACCAGCACAGGCAAGATGCCTGTGCCACAAATCAGCACAGGCAAGATGCCTGTGCCACAAACAAGCACAGGCAAGATGCCTGTTTCACAAACAAGCACAGGCAAGATGCCTGTTTCACAAACAAGCACAGGCAAGATGCCTGTGCCACAAACCAGCACAGGCAAGATGCCTGTGCCACAAACCAGCACAGGCAAGATGCCTGTGCCACAAGAGGGGTTTGATGGGGTTTTTGAGGAGGGTTTGTTGGTGCGGGATTTGTTGTTGCAAACGACGGATGAATTAACTAATCTTTTGCGGGGTTTGAATGGGGAATATATTCTGCCTGCACCCGGTGGGGATTTGTTGCGGGATGGGGCTGGGGTGTTGCCAACTGGCAGGAATATTCACGCTTTAGATCCTTATCGGATGCCTTCTCCTGCTGCTTATGAAAGGGGGCGCGAAATTGCTCGGAAAATTATTGAGAAGCACCTTGAGGAACATGGGAATTATCCTGAGACTGTGGCGGTGATGTTGTGGGGTTTGGATGCGATTAAAACGCGGGGCGAATCTATTGGAATTCTGCTAGAATTGGTGGGGGCTGAACCTCTAAAAGAAGGTACTGGCCGCATTGTTCGCTATGAATTAAAACCGTTAGCTGATGTCGGTCATCCCCGGATTGATGTGTTGGGAAATCTTTCTGGTATTTTCCGAGATAGCTTTGTCAATATTATTGAATTGTTGGATGATTTGTTCGTGCGGGCAGCGGATGCTGATGAACCGGAATCGGAGAATTTTATTCGCAAACACGCTTTGATTTTGCAGGCCAAAGGTGTGCAGAATTATTCGGCAAGGTTGTTTTCTAATCCGGCTGGGGATTTTGGTTCTTTGGTTAACGATAGGGTTGTTGATGGTAGTTGGGAATCGGGGGATGAGTTGGGGAAAACTTGGGAAAGTCGCAATGTTTTTAGTTACGGGAGGAAGGATAAGGGGGAAGCGAGGCCGGAGGTTTTGACTCAGTTGTTGCAAGGGTGCGATCGCATAATTCAAGAAATTGATTCTGTGGAATACGGTTTGACTGATATTCAAGAGTATTATGCGAATACTGGCGGTTTGAAGAAAGCCGCAGAAAAGCAGCGCGGCAAAAAGGTTAACACGAGTTTTGTAGAAAGTTTTTCTCAGGATACAACTCCGCGCAATTTAGAAGATTTGCTGCGCTTGGAATATCGAACTAAGTTGCTAAATCCTAAGTGGGCTAACGCGATGGCAAATCAAGGTTCTGGCGGCGCTTATGAAATTTCGCAGCGCATGACGGCGTTAATTGGTTGGGGCGGAACGGCTGATTTTACTGATAGTTGGGTTTACGATCAGGCGGCTGATACTTATGCTTTGGATGAAGAGATGGCGAAGAAGTTGCGGGAGGCCAATCCTGAAGCTTTTCGCAATATTGTCGGCAGAATGTTGGAGGCTAACGGGCGAGGTTTTTGGCTGCCGGATGCGGATAAGTTGCAGCAGTTGCGCGAGTTGTACGAGTTAACTGATGAGAAGATTGAAGGGGTGACAGTGTAGTTTTTTTAGTTAACTGGTTCCTAGGCTCTGCCTGGGAACGGATATCCAGAGGCTCTGCCTCGCCAGCTTCCAGGAAAATTGGAGGCAGAGCCTCCTGATCTGTGTTACCAGGCAGAGCCTGGTAACGAGTAGAAATTTCTCAGGTGCAAGTTTAACTGGTTCCTAGGCTCTGCCTGGGAACCGATATCCAGAGGCTCTGCCTCGCCAGCTTTAACTGGTTCCTAGGCTCTGCCTGGGAACCGATATCCAGAGGCTCTGCCTCGCCAGCTTCCAGGAAAATTGGAGGCAGAGCCTCCTGATCTGCGTTACCAGGCAGAGCCTGGTAACGAGTAGATAACGAGTAGAATTGGAGATTAAATACCTCGATCGCCCTGCGGTTTTGCTACAGGAACTGACGGTTTTTTATTGGGAGAATTAAAAGCTCGATCGACCATATCTCCAAAGGGAACAAACTGCGGTGCAGACGATGGAGCTCCGGTTCTGAACACTGCCACGGGCCCGCTGCCGTCTTGGGCAAAATTAATCAATTTCGTTAAAGCTTCACCGGGATTTTTAGCATTGCGCTTGTCTAGGGTGAACAGCAGATTTTGAGAGTTGCAGCGCCCCCGTCCGTTCACATAACAAACTACGGGCAAGTTATTAACAATTCCTGTTGTTAACTGCAAGTTGCTCAATCTGCCGCCATTCTGGGCAACAGCTTTGGTCAATCGATTGGAAACAATTTGGCAGCGCTGCCAAGGTGTATATTCGCGGCCGAACTCGGTAGATTTCCACAGAATCATTGGATCTGTCGTGACATTTCCCCGGCGCGCAATTGTGACAAAATTCCGACCGGAAGTAACGCACTGAAATGTTGTTCTAGTGCTATTCCAAGAGTTGCTGGCTGGATCTGCTTGCACTTGGCTTGGCAAGGCGACAGTACCGGCGAAAACTAAAGCGGATGCTAATAAGGGTGCAGTCAATTTCATAATAACTCCTGCCGCTAAGGCAGCTAAATTTATTTAGGAAGTCATAGTTGTAGGGACAGGGCAGTGTCCTGTCCCTACCTATTCAAATTCCGCTGGTTGACTGTCGCACCCGGATATTTTTCAAATATTAAATCAGGTTAGTTGCACCTCATGTCTGTAGGTACATGGCAGTGTGGTGTGTTTATTTCAACACTGGGAAAGGTGGCTTTAGGAACACGGCACAGCCCTTTCTTTGTTTCCAACACTTTGAGACTGTGGCACAAGTTTCCTAGATAGTGTTTTTAGCTACATTCTCCAAAGCCACGACAGTCAACAATGGTAAGTAAAACTACAAAGCACAGCTCCGAAATCGGCTGGCAAATAAATTTTTATGAAACCTCGAATCATTGTTTGCGGGTTGGGCCACACGGGACACAAGATTTTTTGTTTGTTGAGACAGCAAGGAGCGATTGTGGTTGGTATTAGCGATCGCCCAATTCGCGGCGAAACCTCTGATGTGGTTGTCGGCAATTTGCAAGCAGCTTCTACCTTGTTGGCAGCGGGCATTCAAAAGGCTCACACTTTAGTAATTGCAGGAGACGATGATGCTGTAAATTTGGCAATTTTGATGCAAGCGAGGATTCTCAATCCTCAGATTCGCATCATCAATAGATTGTTCAATACTAGCTTGGGCGACAGAATTGACCACACTTTGCCCGATCACACTTCCATGAGCGTTTCATCATTGGCTGCTCCGGTTTTTGCCTTTGCGGCTCTCGGAAATCAGGCGATCGGACAGTTGCGTTTGTTCGATCGCACTTGGCCGATTCACGAAGAATATATCGATGAAACACATCCTTGGAAAAATCGCAAACTCAGCGATTTGTGGGACGATCGATCGCGAATGTTGATTTATTATCTGCCGGCTGCTAACAAAACTGATTTAGTATCGGCGGTGCTTGCCGATCGGCAGTGTCAGCAGGGCGATCGGCTAATTGTTGCCACTCAGCCGACTATCCACAGCCCCCAAAAAACTTTAACTCAAAAACTGCTCAAAACATTAACTAAGCTGCACAGATTTCAGCAGCACAGCCAAGCAGCAGTAATTGTTGTACTGACGCTGCTGGCCATGATTGCCGTTGCTACTGCCACCTATATTTGTGTTGACGAGCATATCTCAATTGTCGATTCTCTTTATTTTTCAGTAGGGATGATTACCGGAGCCGGAGGCTATGAAAAAGTGGCCGAACAAGCTCCTGAAAGCATTAAACTATTTACAGTTGTCATGATGTTAGTTGGAGCCGGCATCATCGGCATCTGCTACGCACTGCTCAACGATTACGTATTGGGAACTCGCTTTACCGAATATTGGGATGTGGCGCGAGTTCCGCAGCGCCATCATTACATTATTTGCGGGCTCGGAGGAATAGGTATCCAAATTGCTAAAGAACTACACACTAACGGTTACGATATTGTGGCGATCGAGCAAGATCCGAACAGTCGATTTCTGAGCACGGCTCGCTCAATGAAAATTCCGCTCATTCAGGGAAGTGCCAGTTTGCCCGCAACTCTGGAAGCTGCTAATGTTAAGCAAGCGGCAGCACTTTTGGCGGTAACTAGCAGCGATATGTCTAATGTTGAAATTGCCTTGAGCGCTAAAGGATTGGCACCCAAACTATCGGTTATTGTCCGCAATCAAGACCCACATTTTGCTTTGATGGTGCAGCAAGTTTTTGAGTTTGAAGGAGTGTTGAACCCGACGGAATTGGCGGCTCCTGCTTTCGCGGCGGCGGCGATTGGAGGCCGAATTTTGGGCAACGGAATGACGGCTGACAGTCTGTGGGTTTGCTTGGCTACATTGATTACGCCAAACCATCCTTTCTGCGGCCAGCGCATTCAAGATGCTGCTAAGTCTGCTGATTTTGTGCCTCTTTATGTGGAAACTAAGTGTCAAACTCTCCACGGCTGGGATTTGCTGAATTGTTGTCTGAGTGCGGGGGATGTTTTGTATTTGACGATGCCGGCGAATCGGTTGGATCAACTGTGGAGAACCACCTCGGAATTAATTAAAACTTAATGGTTTGACGCGGAAATTTATGTTGCCGATCGCTCAATTGCAACTACAAACCTGATAAAATGGGCTCTGTCTAGTAAATAAGACTTACGACTAATCCTCAGAAATCCGGTTTCTTAGGGCAAGTTCTAGTATAAATAACCCACAGAGTGTCAATTAGTTGCGATTGAGAATGAGAAAATTTTTAGGATTAGTTGTGTTTGGGATGATCCTGGCGATCGCCTCTGTAGCTGTCGCCGCTCAACCTTTGTTTGTCGCTTATCCTCCCAGTAACCACAAAACTACAGCCGATCGCATCTTTTTTATCGGCACAGCGCCGGCAACGGGTGAGGTTTTGGTAAATGGCAACCAAATTTCGCGCACCGCAGCCGGTCATTTCGCCCCGACTTTTCCGCTGCAACTCGGCGAAAATGTCTTTACCTTGCGCCACGAAAATCAGGAAGTCAAAATTAAGGTGACGCGCCAGTCGAATCAGCCGGAAGCCCCTGTTGGATTGGCTTTTGCTAAAGATTCCCTGACGCCAAAAGTCGATGTGGCGAGTTTGCCGGGAGAATATATTTGCTTTGGGGCGATCGCACCTGCGAATGCTCAAGTTTCGGTAAAATTGGCGGGCGTTACTATTCCTTTAAAAGCGCGATCGCAAGTGCAACTACCCGACAACAAATCTGTACTTTTAGGTGAAAACTCCCCGATCAAAAAAGGCGGCAGCGAACAGTATCAAGGCTGCGGTAAAACCCCTGAGAACGCCCTCTCATCTAAGGGAGAAACAGTTGATTTAGGCGTGCCATCGTTTGAGCTAACAATGAACGGTCAAACTATCAGCCAACAAGGTACTGGCAAGATTTCTATTCTTTCTCCGGCTGACTTAGAAATAGCCGAAGTAACGGCAGATCCGGGTGTTGCCAGAACCGGGGCGAGTACAGATTTTTCTCGGATGACACCGCTGCCGAAGGGAACGCGAGCAACAATTATCGGGCGGGAAGGAGAATGGCTCAGACTCGATTACGGTGCTTGGATTAAAGCATCGGAAGTGCAAATTGTCAAGGATGCAGTGCCTCCGCGATCGATTATTCGCAGCGCGCGATCGCGTCAAGTTTCCGGCTGGACAGAGGTCTTATTTCCCTTAGAAACACCCGTCCCAGTCACCGTGCAGGAAGGAGAACGTACTTTCACTTTAACCCTGTACAATACCACCGCTCAAACTGACATTATTCGCCTCGACGATGACCCCGTAATTTCGCGTTTGGAATGGCAACAAATCGCGCCGCTGCAAGTACAATACACTTTTAATCTCAAATCTGCCCAGCAGTGGGGCTATAAGTTGAGATACGAGGGCACAACTTTAGTGCTGTCTTTAAAACACCCGCCTGCGAATACAAGCATGATACCTGTATCGCAAGCAAAACCGCTGTCGGGAATTAAGATTCTCATCGATCCGGGACACGGCGGGCCGCAGGATGGAGGTGCTGTGAGTCCAGTGGGAATTAGGGAAAAAACTGTAGCTTTAACAGTGTCGAAATTGGTGCAACAGGAATTGGTAAATCGGGGCGCGAATGTGGTAATGACGCGGGTAGAAGATGTCGATTTGGATTTGCCGCCAAGGGTGGAAATGATTCAAAAAGAAGAACCTGCGATCGCAATTTCAATTCACTACAATGCTTTGCCGGATAACGGCGACGCGATTAAGACTAAAGGAGTCGGCGCTTTCTGGTTTCACCCGCAAGCGCACAGTTTGGCAATGTTTTTGCACAATTATTTAGTTGCCAAGTTGAACCGTCCGAGTTATGGTGTATTCTGGAACAACTTAGCCATGACTCGTCCTGCCGTTACTCCATCTGTTTTAATGGAATTGGGATTTATGATCAATCCCGAAGAGTTTGAATGGATTGTGAATCCGACAGAACAGAAGAAGTTAGCCGAGGCGATCGCCCAAGGTGTTACCGAATGGTTTGCCTCTGTCAAATAACAGTTAGTAGTAAGGACTGAAGTCATTATAAAAAAAAATTATAGTCAGGACTTCAGTTCAGCCAATCCAAGGAAATGAAATAATGCTAATTTTCACTCAATCAAAAGCCTTTTTTATTGCAGCCGTCGTTGCAAGTTTTAGCTTCTCACTTTACAGCTTTCCTGTTTTCGGCAAGCAGCAAACTCTGGCTCCCGCAAAAGCAGAAGCTTTAAAAAAGCAAACTCAATGCTCGTTTATTACTGGTGAAGGTGGCGCTATTAACATTCGCAAAGGCCCAGGCAATCAGTACCCAGTTGTTGCTAAATTGAAAAGGGGAGACGGAGTTAGGGCTGTCAGCAGACAAGGTAAGTGGGTGAAAATTGCGGCCAGGTTTTCAGGTAATCCTCCTAATGAAACTTTGACAATCCTTGACGGTTGGGTGAGCAATCAATTTATTAATGGCTGTTCCGAAGACCAATTTGACAGGTGGCGACAATAGGAAATTTGGTTTTTAGTAAGGACTTCAGTCCTTAGTTGAGATGAAAACTAAAATCTTCACTACAAACCACACCGGGATATTTTTAAAAGTGGTACAAAAAAGACGATCGCCCTGATTCATTCTTGCATTCTCAACCAGCTAAAAACCTGTTCGGCGGTGATATTCAGGGGAATCATTTCGGGCACAGGAAGGACATCGCTACCTTCGCAGAATTGCGGTTGTTGGTTGGGCAAAAACGCTAAAATCGATCGATCGTCTGGATCGATTAGCCACCCCAACTGACAATTATGTTGCAGACAGTGAATGATTTTTTTAGTTACGCGATTTGAGCTTTGTTGTGGCGAGAGAATTTCTATCGCCCAATACGGCGCAATTAGCACATCATCCAATGGTTCACCGCTCTCATCAAATTGAATTTGTTCCCACAATAGTACCGCTATATCTGGAACAATCGATCGACCGCCAAACGTACACCGCAACTCTGGAAACGCATAAGCTATCTTGGGAGTTTCCGTCACCTGATTAATTTCGTTGCAGGCTTTTAATCGCAATAAGCTATGCTTTGTTTTCGGCATAGGTTTTTGGATAATATCCCCCTCAATATATTCGCTAGCAGGTTTGGTTTCTGGCAGTTTCAGAAATTCTTCAAGGGTGAGGCGCTCAGTTGCGATCGTCATAAATAAATTCCTCAATGCTACCTATCTTCAGTGTAAACCAAAAAATAGTTATCTTGCATGAAACTGGTGTAATATCGCCTAATTTTGCAGAACAATCTGCTGTTTAAACTCAAACAAATTAGGATTAGTAGGGTCATAAAAAGCCCGCAACCAATGCACGTTTGGAGAACCAAAAGTTTCAACTCTCGTAAAATTTTTCATTCTCGGTAATTGAGTTTCATCGGTAAAATATGGTAAAGGTTTATCGATGCGGAAATAGTGAGTATCGCCGTGGACGAATACAACCTGCCCTGGGAAATTGCCTGTTTCTGTTTCCAGAGTGGAGATAAAATCGTTGTAGCCACTTCTTCTTTTGTCCGTCGGATCGAGTTCAAATCCCGGATTTGCCTGTGCAACTAACACAATTCCTTTGCTGTTGCTGCGTTTGGCTAAAGCAAAACATTCTTTGATCCAGGCTAAGTTAGCCCAATTGCGATCGGCATATTCTGCATCTGCTTCGGGAGTGCGACCAAAATTGTTATTACTTCCCGGCATATTAATCCCCAAAAACACAACGCCATGATAAATCCAGCGAACATTTTCGCGGAATTTAGCAAACTGCGGGTTTTCGCTTTGACGGGTGAGAATTAAGGTGCGCTTTCCCAAACTTTGATTACCGTTGCTAAATATTTCCCGCAGTTTAGCGAGTCTTTCTACTGGATCGTAACTGCCATTTTTTGAACGGTGGCAATCCGTCCATTCATTGTCACCATAAGCTAGAATAAACGGTATCTCAAAATTGTCAAATAACTGCTTGCGGCTGACAAACGTTGCATCATCGCACACACTAGAACCGTTTTTAATGTCGCCATCGTGGACGACAAACGCTGCGGGCGATCGATTGATATCTGCAATCAAACTCGGAAATTGTGCTTCCTGTTCGGCACTGTAGGGCAAATCGCCAATCAAGGCAAATTCAAAAGGTTTATCGGCCCAACTTTCAGCATAGCTCAAAGTACCTAAACCGATAACAGATGCAAAAATGATAAATCCAATAATCAAATATTTTTTAAACATTCCTTCTCCAGTAGCCAGCAAACCATCGATATCCTAACAAAACTTGTCAACATCTCTGTTTTCTTCTTTTCCTCTGTGTTCTCTGTGCTCTCTGTGGTTCAAAAAAAAAAACTGCATAAATTGCGATTATTAATGATACCATAAACACGATAAATTACTATAGATAAATTATGAAATTTCCCCCGACGCTCTCGGTAATAGCTGCATTGTTAATGGCTAGCTGCAATATCCAAACGCCACAAACCAACACACAGCCTACAGAAAGTCGCTCGCCAATAGCAACCCCTGTTCCCCCCCAACCCAAGTCTGAGATCAAAGAAGCAAAACTAATTGCTGTCGGCGACATCATGATGCACAGTACCCAAACGCGATCGGGCTACGACGCAAAAAATAAAACATACAATTTTGACAATTTCTTCGCACCAGTTAAAAGTATCCTGTCAACAGGCGATTGGGTAATCGGAAATCTCGAAACACCTTTAGCGGGTTCCGATGCGGGCGGATATACGGGATATCCGCTATTTAACGCACCGGCTCAATTAGCGGATGCTGCTAAAAAAGCCGGATTTAATATCTTGACAACTGCGAACAATCATGCTTTAGATCGTGGAGAAAAAGGGGTAATTAGGACGATCGCCAATCTGAGCGATCGCAAAATTGCTGCCATAGGAACAGCCACATCAGCCGCCGCAGCCGATCGCACTTTTATCAGCACCAAAAACAACATTTCACTAGCCAAGCTAGCCTACACCTACGGCACAAACGGCATTCCCATACCCAAAGGCAAAGATTACTTAGTTTCCCTAATCGACGAAAAAAAGATAGTCAAAGACATAGCCAAAGCCCGCAAACAAGGAGCAGATATTATCGCAATTTCCCTGCATTTTGGCGACGAATATCAGCGACAGCCAAACCCCCAACAAAAACAATTAGTTGAAAACCTATTAAAAGCCGGTGCAGACATCATTCTCGGCAGCCATCCCCACGTCGTCCAACCTTACAAAATTTTTAATTTTCCCGGCAAAAATGGCAAAACCCGCAAAGCTGTAGCCATTTATTCAATGGGAAACTTCATTTCCGGTCAGAATAAAAAATATACAGACTTAGGCGTGATTTTGCAAGTAAATATTCGCAAAAAATTTCCCGAAAAAACCACAGAAATTACCGATGTAAAAACACATCCTACTTGGGTACACCGCTATACTCAGAACAATAAAACTAACTATCGCGTTTTGCCCTTAGAAACAACAGTCAGCCAGAAAAAAGATGCACTGCTAGCAACTTCACAGTATCCTGTTTTAGCAAAATATTTGCAGGATATGAACAATCATCTTAATTCTTTAAATAAACCTCAAGATAACAAGTAATCCCTCCCTCAAGCAGGGCAGGGCGGTTTCATTCTCGCGAAAATCCCGATTTTGACTCTTGTAGTGCCAAGAATGCCTACCCCTAGAGACGACTTCACAGGCGTTTGAGACATGGGGGCTGCCACGGGGGGCAGCCCCTACAAGAGAATGAAACAGCCCTGATATCTGCGGTGAAAAAAAGAGAATGTATTAACCGCCCCGGACAAGGGATTGACGCCCATTTACCCAGAGGTCGAGAATAGATAGATGAATAATTTCGATGCTAACAGATTTGATATTACCCGAAATTAGGACACCGCAGTGCCGTTTCCCTACAATCAACCGGGCAATGATTATATCCGATCGCGATCGCCCACAACTGTGCACGATTCTGATGGAGTTCTTCCGTATAATTCTCGCAGTGATAGCCAACTATTCCTGATGCTAAAACACGAGGATCGAAAGTAAACTTGTCCCTCTATTTGAGTACAAGTTTTCACCTTGACTCCAGCCAAGTCTAATAGATAGTCTAAGGATCGCGAATTAAATAACTTATAATTTTAATTGTTATTGTGGGATGGGCGGGACGCCCATCCCACTTTCAAGAGTGGAAGTTATTTAATTCTCATTCCTAAATAAAAATTCATCCCTCTCACTGTATTGATTGCTATATTTTACGCCATAAACTCAGGAGAGCTTTTTCTTCTCCCTCCTGCCTCAAAACTCCAATTCCTAGCTTGGCTGCTTTCATTTAGATTCTCCCTACATATCTTCGGGATCTGGTGCGATCGGGCGCAGTTTTTTTAAAGTCGCATAAATTTTCAGTAAATACCGATCTACACACTCGCCAAACCCAAAGTTAAAATATACCCAATAAAAAATAGCTCCTCCTAGCTGTTTTTTTGTCCAGCTAAATATCAGGGAGTGCATCTACGTGTCAATAAATAAAACGCTCAAAGGCAGAGCCACTACACCTGCCCCAGGTTTTACCATGATTGAGCTATTGATAATTATTTTAATCATAGGAATATTTTGTGCGATCGTCGCCCCCTCTTGGCTAATGTTTATCAACAACCACCGTTTAAAGCTATCGCTCGATCGAGCTTATTGGGCAATGGAACTTGCCCGCAGCAACGCCAAACGCGACAAAACCTCATGGCAAGCCAGCTTCAAACAAGTAGGAGAAAACGTACAAATAGCCGTTCACCCAGCCGACATTCCCCCAGCCCAAATACCAGACAGTCAATGGAAAAACCTAGAACCGCAAATTCAAATAGATCCAGATGAAACAACAGTGCTCCAAGTAAATGACAGCAACGAACAAAAAACAAACGGCACAATCCGGCGCGTCATGTTCAACCACAGAGGTTGCCCCGTATCTCGAAGCGACCACGACTGCACGCTAACGAGTATAAGAGCCAAAGGAACCCTAACACTATATCATCCCAATTTAAGAAACAGCCAACGCTGCATCATCATCTCCACTCTCCTAGGACATAAACGCACCTCCCAAAGACAATCAAAACCCAACGACAACAAAAGATATTGTTACTGACAGGGCGATGAGAGGAATTATTGTGGAGTAGGGAAACGGCATTACCGCGTCGTCAATAGCCTTGTTGTCGATGCTTATATTCGATGTCAATTCTTGACGCAATATCTCCGATCTAACTCACGCCCAGAGTACCATTCTCGCTTAACAGGCTTTTCGCCCTGTTCCGCAAAGAGTGAATTTTCTTGTGGAACAGGCAGAAAAGCCTGTTCATAAAAGGCTTATTGAGAATGGTGCAACATCTCAGATACAGCATATTCCAGGTTCATGAAGTACACACAATCTTGTAGTAAGGATCGCGAATTAAATAACTTACAATTTTAATTTTTATTGTGGAATGGGCGTCCCGCCCGTCCAAAAAGGACGGGCGGGACGCCCATCCCACTTTCAAGAGTGGGAGTTATTTAATTCTCATTCCTAAGTAAGGTGCGGATACACCCGTCAATCTGCAAGTTCTATTTAAAAGGTCGCAGATCCGCACCCTACATATTAAAATCACACAACATAAATATAGCGGCTACTTTACTTCATCAACCACCGAATATGCTGTATAATCAACTACTTCTTACTCGGCGCAATTTTCTCAATAGAAATCAGCGCCTCCATCACCGACTCCACAATCGGCGCCGCCACCGTACCCCCCGAAGAACCCTCCTTCGGCTCATCAATCACCGCCAAAACCACATACCGAGGAGCCTCCACAGGCATGATCCCCACAAAGCTAGTAATAATCGCCTTGTCAGAATAACCCCCACCAGCATTAGCTTTTTGAGCCGTGCCCGTTTTTCCAGCAATCCGATACCCAGGAATTTGTGCAGCTTTCCCCGTACCGCCATCAACCACAGTTTCCATCATTTCTAACACCTGCTTAGTAGTTTCCGGCGAAAAAACCTGCTTTGGAACCGGCCTCGGAAGCTTCCAATAAGCTTCACCTTCCCTATCAAAAAGTCCCCGCACAACGTGAGGAGTCACCAACTTGCCACCATTAGCCAAAGCGCCGTTAAGCTGCACCAACTGCATCGGAGTAATCGAAAAACCTTGCCCAAAAGCCGTAGTAGCAACTTCCACAGGAGAGTTAATAAATTGCTCTCGATTTTTAAGTTGACTGCTTACTTCAAAAGGCAAATCAGTTCCCGCAGTTTGTCCGAGTCCAAGTTTTTCTAAAGCTTGATAGTAAAGAGAAGGTTTCATGGTTCTCATCATGTGCACCATCCCCACATTACTAGAATGTTTCAAAATCTCAGTAACAGTCGAAGGGCCGCGCGCGCCTGCTCTTTGGTAATCGGAATTTTGGATAGTCCAAGGATTCATGTAAATCCGACCTTCATCGTTAAACACAGTATTAGGTTTCACCGCACCCGCTTCCAGAGCGATCGCCACATTAATCGCTTTAAAAGTCGAACCAGGCTCATAAACATCAGTTACAGCCCAATTTTTATAGCGCGACAAATCGAAATTAAAATATTGATTCGGGTCATAAGAAGGTTCCGCCACAACTGACAGCAATTCCCCGTTACTGGCATCCATCACAATCACTGTGCCCCGCTTCGCATCGTGTTGCTTCATTTTTTCCTTGAGGGCACTTCGGGCCGCCCGCTGCAAGCGACTGTCGATCGTCAATTGCAATTTCAAGTCATCAAGCTGCACAAATCCCGCCGTCAGCCGATCGGGAACCCAATTCCCATTGCTCGACCTGCTAAACTGAATCGACGGCATCGATCGTTCCAACAAATTCTGCTGGCTGTATTCCACCCCAGCTTGTCCCTTCCGTTCCCCATCCACATAACCGAGGATATCCGCCGCCAACTCCTGCTGTGGGTAAAAACGCTGCTGCTGACGCAGCAACTCCAAGCCATCCACCAGACTCTCTTTAATTTGCATCCCAGCGACGCGATCGGCAACCTCTTGAGGTAGAGACTCCGCAATTGTAATACCGCTTTCAGCAAGATTAAACCTACGTATCAATTCAGTTTCCGACGTAGTGCCCGGAGTCAGTTCGATCGCCAGCATCGGAGCCAACTTAGCAGCAATTTCCGCCTTCGAGTGGTTAAATAACTTCGGGTGAGCGTAGAGCGTGTACACCTGTCTGTCGATCGCCAAAACATTTCCTGCGCGGTCAATTATCGGGCGTCTCGGTACAAACGGCTTCGTTTTGAGAGTTTGCTGCTGAAGAGCTTGTTTACGCAGCGCCGGAGCTCGCGTCACCTGCAAATAAAACAAATTCACAGCCAGCCCCAGCCCCCCCAGCATCAACACCGCCCACACCGCCCACAAACGGAACTTGCTGCGCTTTAAACGCTCCACCGGTCGCCCCCAAGATGCAGCCGTCTGTTGTGGCGATCTGCCGAAACTGCCGGAATCTCTAGGTTTTGCTGATTTTTTCCACCCAGTACGCGCGGCGAAGCTATCCCGTAGGGAATCGCCCGCCTGTTTTGTGCGTTTGAAATTCGGCGATCTGTAGCGGTCAAAACGGGGGTCGTAGCTCATGGCATTAAAAATTCAATAGCAAGTTAGAGCGTTGTATAATTGATAATTTATAACTTAAATCTTAAAATATAAAATTCACGACTTGGGAATGAGCAGTCCCTATCAGGGTTTGGATCGCACCTAAAGTTGCATTCTGTTTTTTCAAGTGGTCTTAATTATTTTTAATCTGTAACTTCCGGTGGGAAGCTGAAAATCGATCGCGACTTGGAAAAAAGTCAAAAAGGAAATTAGAGCCTCAAATTCTCATGCCCTCGGACACTCAGGCCCGGAGGGCGCTCTCCGCTTTGACACAGGTTTAATAGCCCAGCGGTGTTTCCACACCGGCTCGATTCTGGAGAGCGGGCTCAGAATTTGGTGCCGCAACGGGCGATCGAGTTTCAGGGGCCGGCTGCAAGAAAATCGTGTCCCCAGGATTCTGCGGAGCCAAACCGGTTTCGGGATTTTGGGCTTCTTTAGCAAGTTGGTGTTTCAAGACTTCACTAGAAGCACTCAATTGTTGTTCCCGGAGGCGCAGAGTTTCCAGTTTTTGATACTCCTGACTCCAGCGCTGCTCGCCGTAAACTGTCAAGCCGTAGAGACTCAGAGCACCGCCCAAAAGCATAACTGCTACCACTGAGGAGGCGCGCTGTGCCTGCAGGAGCGAGCGCAACCACACTGGCTGCTGCTGGCGATTGGGCAAGACTTTCAGCACCGATGCGGACGATCGAGCAATCGCCTGTTCGTCGTTTGCTGGCGAGTAGTTGGGCAATACCGGCCCTGTCTTCGCCCGCCTAGCTTTGGCAATAGAAGTAACTTTGCTTTTGGCTGGGCCAGCAGCGGGCTTGCGGGTCGATCGGGAGCGGGGAGAATCCGGGGATCTGATAGCAGCGGTCATAAAGTTCACCAATACGTAAAGTGGGGTAGCTTCAGCTTGATTGAGGTTAAGAGTTTTTTGTCTCCCAGAGCGCCAGTAGTGGCTATCTGCGTTCGATCGGTTATCCTTACCAAGGATACCTCACAAGCCAACCAACCCATCCTACCACTGGTCTCTTTGACTTCAGGATTTGGCAAAAAAAAGAAATCTTTGCTGGTTAGCGATAATCTATGTGAAATTTATTAATAAATGCAGTATTGTAATCAACGAGCGAATCGTTGAGCTATTCGTGCCAGCATTGTTTCTCAAGTACACTATTCCCTTCCTTGCGATGGGTTTTCAATGTTAAGGAGTTTTTATGAACAAGGGATTAATTCGTTTGACTTTGGTCGTGGGCTTGGCAGCAGCCCTCGGCGCCTGCGGAGGAGATACCACCACCCCCAGCTCCCCTAGCCCCTCTCCGGGCGCTGGCACTACTAATCCTCCTGTTTCTTCTCCCTCTCCAAAGGCTACTCCAACTACTAGCCCTGCCCCTGCTCCTAAAAAGCCCTAACTAGGGCTATCTCGGAGTTGGTGCCCAACGAGCCTAGCCTCCAGGTGAAAAATCGTTCGCTCCTCGCATTTTTTCATCTCATAGGTCTAGGTCTCAAGTTGGGTGTTAGTGATTCTCTGCTGCTTTTACTAAAGTTCAGTACGTCCCGTTACCGCAGCAAAGTCCGCTGATTCGCTGCGTTACAGGAGCATTCCCTTTCAAGTAGAAAATTTGACCAATAATTTCTTGATGGTACCGGCCACGTGATTTATCCGTGGAATCAATCCAAAATCCTTGCAGCCTCAAGCCCCCGGATTTATCCGTGGTGTCAATTCTTTAATCTAAAATCTAAAATCTAAAATCGAATGACTCCCGGCCTGCACCTTTTGAAACTCAAGCCTGTGACAGGATGTTTGAGGACATTGCCAGTGCTGCTGCTTCAACTGAATATCAACCGGAGGCAAGCGAGACTCGACGCAAATTTTGCACTCTATGGAGTCTCGCTTGCCATCCCCGCCGCTGTGGCCCGCAGACGAGAGGAAAGCAAGCAGAGACTTGGATGCTCGAAGACTGTCTCGATGAAAGCATCGACATTGCTACTCGATTTGTTGACTGCGAGTTTCGCGCCGATGCGGGCAAGCAAATCGACCCGTCTGTTTTGATCCCGTTTAGTGATTCAATTGGCGCGTCGCCAGTTCGGTATTAACCCTGCCTCGGCAAAACTCGCTCCCGTTGCGCCTGAGTGCTGCTTTAAACCTATTGCACCGTCGATCGTAGCATGGTGCTAGTTTGGTAGGCGATGCCTTGAGCATGGCAGATATTGCTTGCTGCTGTCGCCATACTGAGTCCTTTAGCTTTGATTCCTCAATACCGAGTTAAGCATCCTTCGCTGTTTGAGCGTATTGCCCAAATTCACGGGATTTGTGGGCCAACCCAGCCTCCGAGATGTGAAAGTCTACCGATCGGGCGATGCTCCCTGCCTGAAAATTCCAGGTAAACTATTAACTGCTCCCCAACACTTACAGGGTTGACCCTCCGGGAGTCGCCAATCGACAAGAGTTTAAAAAAACTCTCTATCACATATAAAAAAATAAGTCAAGGATATTTGGGAAAAAATATAAATTTTTCAATTTGTTTGAACTACCAGCCGGGAAGTCCCTCGGTATATTTAGAGGGGACACATCTGAGCGCTGCGCGAAGTACCCCGTTGGGAATTACGCCCGCGTGATGGAAAGAAGCGTCGGGTGGAGGGACGGAAACCGACAATTAGACTTAGCCACTATGAATTAATCTTCGGAAGTATCTTGATTTTCGATGTACTTCCTAAGTGTTGAAATGGTAATCTTTGGTGTGGCATTTTGGACATACACAAACTATACTATGCAAAGGTCGAAAAAAGAAAGTTAAAAAATGCAACTCACTTACAAATACCGCCTCAAACCCACAAAAGCCCAACTAACAACGATGGTGGCTCACCTAGAGCTCTGTCGTCGGCAGTACAACTACCGACTTGGCGATAGATTTAGGTGGTGGTCAGCCACGAGAACACCTATCAACGCCTGCCCCTTGATTGTTTCGATAGTCGCGATTGAGGAAATTTATCAAAATATTCCTTTGACGAGAGTGCAAACTAGGGATGGTAGAAAAAAGGATGAGTCAGGCAATCCTTTGACCAGGAAAGGTGACGTTTTCTCGAACATTGAAGGCGGATATGTACAGTGGCAAACCATACAACTGGCTGACCTGAAAAACACAAAAAAGTTATTCCCTGATTATAAAGTGTTAGATTCGCAGGTCTTGCAAGATGTCGTCAACAGGGTGGAAACTTCCTTTTCAAATTTCACCACGCCGGACACAAATGGCAATCGTAGAGGCAAGCCCAGATTCAAAGGGCTTCATTACTACAAATCTTTCACTTATCCTCAACTAGACAATCTTGATATTGTCAAGGACGAGCAAAATAGGATTTGTATTGACCTCGCAAAAATAGGTCAAGTACCTATGGTTTTCCACCGTCCAATACCAACAAGGTTCACAGTTAAGACGGGAACAGTTATCAGAGAAGCTGATGGGTGGTATATCTCCCTGACGCTAGAAGATAAAACAGTTCCCGTAACGGTTGCAGAAATTCAACCGACGGTCGAAAATACTGTTGGCATCGATCTGGGAATCACTAATTACGTCTATCTTTCCAATGGCGAGAGAGTTGAGAATCCTAGGTTTTTGAGGAAGTCGGCCCAGAAATTGGCAAAACTTCAAGCGAAGTTAGCTAATAGAGTCAAGGGTTCTAAGCCTGGGAAGATTATCAAGGACAAGATTTCCAAACTCCATCAGTTTGTAGCTAGATCCCGATTAGATTTTCAGTTTAAAACTGCACATGAGCTATTCGGTAAATGTGAGGTTTTAGTTGTTGAAGACTTGAGTGTCAAAAATTTAACTAGACGTGCCCAGCCCAAGACAGATGTTGAAAATGGTAATTTGGTTTATTTGCCGAACGGTCAGTCAGCTAAAAGTGGCTTGAATAAATCCATGCTTGATGCTGCTCATGGGCAATTCGCCAGCGTCCTAAAATATGTCGCCTGGAAATTGGGTAAAAGCATTTTGTTTGTCTCTCCAAGAGGAACTTCTCAACATTGCTGGAATTGCCTCAACAAAGTACCGAAAGAATTGTCGGAGCGCTGGCATTCTTGTCAATGCGGAGAATCTTTGGATCGAGATAAAAACTCAGCTAAGCTTATAAAGAGAATTGGTCTAAGTTACGAAAGTGGCGGGGGAACTCCGTCACTCAAAAAAGCCTTTGAAAAAAAGGAAAAAGAAGCCTGCGGTCTAACTGTACTCAGTTGACCGTCAGGTTCGTTCACTATTTCTATACTTAGATGTTAGCAGTAAAACCCCAGCTCGGCCGTCGGCAAGGCAACAGCCTGCAGTGTGTGCAAGGACGCGCGCTGGATCTGCAGCAGTCAAGATCGTGCTAATCAGTGGTAGGATCAGCAATCAAAAATGTATCGAAATGTAAAGTGCAGCGCCGCTCTAGGTTTTGAAAGCCATTTAGTTAAAAGATTGAGGTAAGTAGTTTTATGCCCGCGACCGTCCCCTTTGAACAGATTGACCGCATTGTTTGGAATCAGCACCACGATCCATTTGAAGTGCTAGGCCCTCACGCGATCGAAGAAAATGGCAAAAAAGTCTGGGTCGTCCGAGCTTATCTGCCGAATGCGGATGCGGTATCCGTAGTTTTGCCGGAGGCCAGGGCCCAATACCCGATGAAATCAGAGCATCACCCTCACTTTTTTGAATGTACGATCGACACCCCAGAACTAGCAAACTATCAATTGCGGGTCAAAGAAGGGGAACACGAGCGCTTCATCTACGATCCCTACGCCTTTCGATCGCCCAAACTCACAGAATTCGACCAGCACCTATTCTCAGAAGGCAATCACCACCGGATTTACGAAAAACTGGGGGCGCACCTCACCGAAGTAGGCGGCATCACAGGAGTATATTTTGCCGTTTGGGCTCCGAATGCTCGCAATGTCTCTGTTTTAGGAGATTTCAACTATTGGGACGGCCGCAAACATCAAATGCGGAAATCGCAAAACGGCATCTGGGAATTATTTATTCCGGGACTATCCGTGGGAACTTCCTACAAATACGAAGTGAAAAACCAAGACGGACATCCCTACGAAAAGTCCGATCCTTATGGTTTCCAGCAAG
Organism: Microcoleus sp. B4-C2; assembly: GCF_036705265.1. Taxonomy (NCBI): domain Bacteria; kingdom Bacillati; phylum Cyanobacteriota; class Cyanophyceae; order Oscillatoriales; family Microcoleaceae; genus Microcoleus; species Microcoleus sp. B4-C2. Next base: position 33,363 of record NZ_JAUBUB010000031.1, on the reverse strand, counting down.
AAGTGCGCCCGAAAACAGCATCAATTGTCACCGACTTAGACACCTACACTTGGCACGACAGCGCTTGGATCGAAAAGCGGCGGCACACAGACCCACTGACGCAGCCGATTTCGGTTTACGAATGCCACATCGGTTCTTGGCTGCACGCCGCTACTGACGAACCCGCCCTGCTACCAAATGGGGAAGTAGAACCCCCCGTGCAGGTTTCGGAACTCAATCCCGGGGCGCGCTTTCTGACTTACCGGGAATTAGCCGATCGGCTGATACCATACGTCAAAGATTTGGGATTCACCCACATCGAAATGCTGCCCATCGCCGAACATCCTTTCGACGGTTCTTGGGGCTATCAAGTCACCGGTTATTTCGCCCCAACTTCCCGCTACGGCACACCTGAAGATTTCATGTATTTTGTTGACCAGTGCCACGCCAACGGCATTGGCGTACTGGTGGACTGGGTACCAGGACATTTCCCCAAAGACGGCCACGGCTTGGCTTTCTTTGATGGAACTCACTTGTACGAACACGCCGACTCCCGCAAGGGCGAACACAAAGAGTGGGGAACCCTAGTATTTAACTACGGCCGCAACGAAGTGCGGAATTTCCTAGTATCAAACGCTCTGTTCTGGTTTGACAAGTACCACATCGACGGGATTCGCGTAGATGCCGTAGCCTCGATGCTTTATTTGGATTACTGTCGCGAACCGGGAGAATGGCTGACCAACCAGTACGGGGGACGGGAAAATATCGAGGCTGCAGATTTTCTGCGTCAGGCGAATCACGTCATTTTTAGCTATTTCCCAGGTGCGCTGTCGATCGCCGAAGAATCTACCTCTTGGCCGATGGTATCTTGGCCGACCTATGTAGGCGGTTTGGGTTTCAACCTGAAGTGGAACATGGGTTGGATGCACGATATGCTCGACTATTACCACATGGACCCGTGGTTCCGCCAGTTCCACCAGAACAACATAACTTTCAGTATGTGGTACAACCACAGCGAGAATTTCATGCTGGCTTTGTCCCACGATGAAGTAGTGCACGGCAAAGCCCACATCATCGGGAAAATGCCAGGAGACGAATGGCAAAAGTTTGCAAACGTGCGGTGTTTGTTTACTTTTATGTTTACTCATCCCGGAAAGAAAACGATTTTTATGGGGATGGAGTTCGGCCAGTGGCACGAGTGGAACGTTTGGGGGGATTTGCAGTGGCAGTTGCTGCAATTCGAGCCTCATCAAAAGTTGAAGCTGTTTTTTAAAGATTTGAACAATTTGTACCGCAGCGAAACGGCACTTTACAGTCAAGATTTTGCTGAGGATGGGTTTGAGTGGATTGATTGCAGCGACAATCGACACAGTGTCGTGGCATTTGTGCGCCGAGAGAAGGATGGCGACGAGTTTGTGGTGACGGTGTGCAATTTTACGCCCCAGCCCCACTCTCACTATCGCGTAGGAGTGCCGGAACCTGGTTTCTATACGGAGTTGTTTAACAGCGACGCGCGGGAATACGGCGGTAGCAATATGGGGAATTTGGGGGGCAAGTGGACTGAGGAGTGGTGGTTCCACAACAGTGCTTATTCGATCGACTTGTGTTTGCCACCTTTGGGGGTGTTGATCTTAAAGCTCGATCGGGCAAAAACAACAGCAAAATCTCAACAGTTTTAAGTTGTGAGTGGTGATAGTTTTGAGTTAAGAATCAAAGCTTTATTAAACCTAAAGCTTTGAGGGTATTTAGAAACCCGGTTTTTTGGACAAACCGGGTTTTTTCTGTTTTGTTGTTGCGAAAAAAGGAAGTTCTGCAACGGATTCGCTTTCTTCGGATTTAAGGAGTTTAATATTAATTCCGGTTGCATCGGAATGATTTAACCGCAGAGTACGCAGAGATCACAGAGGAAGAGAAGAGAGAGATGAATAATTTCGATGCACAGGGAAAGGATATAATAACTCTTCTAAATACTTAGGCTACCCATCGAGTCCGATCGGCGGGGAACGGCGAGGGTATAAGTTCCAAATACTACCGCTAGGCGAGCGTACCTCTTACCAATTTTTAATTTCGAGTATCGGAAGCGCCAAGATTATAAGAAACTTTTGACTGCTCAACTGTTACTACTTCTGAAAGAGATTGTTCTGTCGCTACCTCTAAAGCTGGCAGTGGTAGATGCTTCATTTCCCAAACTTTCAGCAAAATTAGATATTCATAAAAAGCTTGCAGCGTGCACCAAGCCAATCCCGCTTGGCCGTCAAGAAATCCGCCGAGTAAAATATACATATAGAAAAAGCGCACCACAGGCCGCAAAGGCAAGCGCAAAGAAAAATCTTTCAAAGCGCGGCGCCTTTCCACCTCCGACGCGCCAAACAATAAACCCCACCAATTTACTTGACCCGCTTCTAATTGGCGGAGAGTTTCAGCCGCCTCGTCAGTCGAGTAGCGGTTGTGCTTTTCAATCCAGCGGGAAAGACCTTTGCTGCAAGTATAGTGAGGGTAAGTTTCCTTCAAAAAGTGAGTAGGCCCGTTGCAGACTTCCCGTTCAGTGTGACCGTAGTCCGTAAACCACACTCGGTCTTTGCGAAAGAGACGCATTTGATAACGGGGATATTGAGTGCTGCGGCGAATCCAGCGCTCCATAAATATTACTTTTTCAGCTACGTAATAGCCGATATATTCTTGAGTTTCGATCGCCTTTAAGCATTCAGCAAACAGTGCAGGCGTCATCCGCTCGTCAGCTTCGAGGATGTAAACCCATTCGTATTTGCACGGGACTTCTTGGAGCATCCAAGTCCGCTGGCGTCCGTGAGTTTCAAAGCGGTGCTGTACTGTTTGCACGGCATAGTTCTGAACAATCTCAAGGGTGCGATCGGTGCTGAAAGAATCAACTACAATGATATCGTCACAAAGCAGTGCCGATTCAATGCAAGCGGCGATATCAATCTCTTCGTTGTAAGTCAGAATATAAATTGAGAACATTCCCAGCTTTCAGTAAGGGCAAACTATTGGGTAAACAAACTATTTCTCAGGGATGTCTCGACCAGCGCGATCCCTGCCAGCGCTGGTCAATTTTTGCGGCGGCCGAACCGCAGAATTCCCATGCTTCTCAATCCCGTCCAACCAACAGTAATGTAGCCGATCGCTAACAACAAACTGTTGATTCCCGTCTGCAAACTCGAATTTCTCGATCGAGTTCTTAACTCTTTCTCTTTTTGTTGCTTGCGGGTGCGAATCTCGTTGCGAGCTTGAGTGGGAAGTGATTGAGCTTGCTGTTCCAGGAACTTGTCGAGGGCTTTCGGGTCATTTTTCGACTGCTCAAGCACAGCTTTCAATTCCTTGGGAACCTCTGGACTCTTGAGTGCTTCTTGCAGCTTCCCGTCGTCTTCCAGCAGCGCTCCTATCTGGCTGCGACGCTGGCTTTTGAGCTGTTCTACCTGAGCTTTAAATTGAGGGCTTTTAAGTTGTGCCTCAAGTTGACCTTCCGCTTGTCCCGCTTCTTGATCGACTTGAGCCAGAGCATCCTTGAGTTCCAAACGAGTATTGTTGAGGTGAACGGGAACCAGAGATAGGTAAACTAGACCTAACAAGCTGGAAATCAACAGCGCCCAGAATCGCAAGTCCAGCCAAACGTTGCGTCGCTCAATAGAGACTCCACTGCTGCTGTCCACCCAAAAGCCAGTCATCAGGAGGGCGATACCGATCAAAGGAATAATGCCCTTGTCAACTATCTGAGTTGCAGCAGTCAACTGCCAGCCTCGATTGAGAAGGTCTGAAGTTTCTCCCGGCAGCGACAGAACAATGCAGTCAAGCAAAGCAGACAGAATTAAGATAATCCCGACTACTTTGAGAGTTCGAGCAGCTACTGAAGAAAATTGACGGCTATTACTTGCTTTCATAATTCGTGTTAGATAATTCTACACCGTTAGATTCAAGGGGGTAGTTGAGTGGATTTTGTTGAACGAGTTTAGCTATTTTCCACCAAAATAGCTGCTTCGGGTACCGAACTCGACTTTCCTCTGGGTTTTCACAGGCTGCGGTTGCGACCCAAAGGTCGAGTTTCTGCACAGCTATATACAGTTGGACACAGGAGGCTGTGCGCTTCTGGGTTGGCTGTAAAGCTTGGTCAAGATTGCGCCCAGAAACGGCAGCAAGCAACTGCTGGCTTCTTCTATAGTCTGACGAATCCAGCGTAAAGATGAGCTCTGCACGCTTGGGTTCGGTGCTTTTAACTAGCTTTCGCTCGCGCGGCGGTGTCAGAAATTATAGACACAGGAGGAGCGCGTTTCGTTGGGTTTCACCCCCTAGGGCTCTCACTCCCCGATCGCCTGCCCGATGCGGTGGAACTCTCATCCCTTGTCTTATAGTAATTGATATAAGAGAGGGCGGGAATAAATAATTGTTTACCAACCTTTTTTACCTCCAATTACCAACAGCAGGATATGGCAGTTACCTATAAAATATTAGCTGTTTTTTACCTAGAAATTATATTTTGAAAATCTGCTTGAGCCTCGGTGATCTTTAGTTATCTTTTCTGGCTAAAAAGTTACCAGTTGCTAATTAATGTTTGCTCAAAGGCAACTATTAATTAGTGGAAAAATTGAAGGATATATTTTTAAATAACGAAAGTGCAAGGAATCACATTTTTTGGTAGGATAATTTTGATCGCTGTTCAAATTGGGTGGTAAGGACTGCAATGATTTCTGATGTTTATACGTTGAGAGAACTTGAAAGATCGATCGCATCCGATCCCGACAAGTGGCGTCCGCTCGTGTTTACTAACGGGTGCTTCGATATCCTGCACTGCGGTCACGTCCGCTATTTGCAGGCGGCAAAAAATTTGGGGCGATCGCTGGTGGTGGGATTGAATAGCGACGCCAGCGTGCAAGCTATCAAACCGCAGCAGCCGGGATTGCCACCCCGCCCGATCGTACCGGAAAATCAGCGAGCCGAAGTGTTAGCCGCTCTCAAACCAGTAGACGCCGTAGTAATTTTTTCCGAGATTACAGCAACTAAACTGATAAATATCCTGAAGCCTGATATATACGTTAAAGGAGGCGACTATCAAGTCGAAACTCTGCCGGAAGCACCGGCGGTTATCGCCGGAGGTGGCAAGATTTCCTTGATCGAAATAGAAGTTCCGAGTTCTACCAGTGCGATCGTCAAACGCATTTTACAATTAGGTACTTAACCCTCGATCGCAAACAGCAAACAGTGAGCTAAACTCAGAAGTTGCCCCATCAAAAAATGCTAAAGTACGCGCGTGCGAAGCTATCCCGTAGGGAATCGCTCGTACAATTTCATTCCAATTGCTAAGCAGGAGATAATTTTAATGGAACTCACAAGCAATAACACGATCGCGGAAATCCTACAAAGACACAAAGCAGAGTTACTAGCAGACTGGCTCAAAGAACTGCAAAATACCGGGCTGCGGCGGGACGACTTGATGAGAGCCAAAGAATTGCGCTCGGAGTGTCAAGAGTTCCTGCAATTACTCCACATTGCAGTCGGGCACGGTAATTTTAGCGACATCCAGACACCCGAATGGGAAAATATGCGGGTGTTGCTAGCAGAAGTTTCGCGATCTCGTGTTCAGAGAGGCTTTACTCCCTCAGAGATAGCGAGTTTCATTTTATGCTTCAAAAAGCCATTGTTCGATCGGCTTTGTCATGAACTGACACAAAACCGCGACGCACTTGTCGAACAACTTTGGCTTTCCACCAGTTTATTAGACCAGCTTGGCCTGTGGGTGACAGAAATTTTTCTCAAAGCTCGCGAAGAAGTCATCGAACGCCAGCAGCAAGAAATGCTCGAATTGTCAACACCCGTAGTCAAACTTTGGCAAGGCATTCTCGCTTTACCCATGATCGGGACTCTCGACAGCGCCCGCACTCAAATAGTCATGGAAACTCTATTGCAAGAAATCATGGAAACTGGCTCAGAATTTGCGATTTTAGACATTACAGGCGTGCCGACTGTTGACACTTTAGTTGCTCAACATTTATTAAAAACTGTCGCTGCCGCCCGTTTAATGGGTACTGAGTGCATCATCAGTGGCATTCGCCCGCAAATAGCTCAAACCATAGTGCACTTGGGAGTTGACTTGCAGGATATTCTCACAAAAGCTACTTTAGCAGATGCTTTTAAAGTGGCGTTGCAGCGCCAAGGTTTAACTATAAAAAATCTTAAAGAGGAAAGATAAACATATTGCAGTCTGAGATGAAAATTTTAGTAAAGCTTAACACATAGGTGAATTTGTGGAACGAATACCAATCCTTCAAATGGGAGAATTTTTGCTAGTAACAATTCAAGTAGATATGCACGATCGCTTAGCAATGACGCTGCAAGATGACCTGACAAACCGCATTGTCAAAACAGGCGTAAAAGGTGTGTTGATAGAAATTTCTTCTCTAGAAATTGTTGATTCTTTTATCGGTCGCATTATCAACAATATCGCTAGTATGTCACGAATTTTAGATGCGGAAACAGTTGTGGTCGGGATGCAGCCAGCCGTTGCTATTACGCTCGTTGAGTTGGGGCTTTCCCTGACAGGAGTTCGCACAGCTTTAAGCGTTGAAAAGGGCATGATTTTGTTAAGAAAATCCTTGGGTTGGTCTGTAGACGAGCAAGCGTAAGCAGTCGCTTAATTGTCCCATAACTGAGGCACAGGCAGTCAAGAAACCTTGTTTGTTTGTAGATACCTTGTTGACAAACTGAAGATTTCTTAGGAGAGGGCTTACGCACTCAAGGGAGTTAAATCAAGGGTTTGAGATTCCTGCACTATGTTCTCTTTTGAGAGAAAATCGTAGTAAGTGCGTAAGGAATGAGAATTAAATAAGTTGCATTTTTTGTAGGTTGGGTTGAGGAACGAACCCTACGCTTCGCTCCGCCCAACGCCACGCTTGATTGTTGGGTTTCGTTCCTCAACCCAACCTACGAAGTTATTTAATCCACGATCCTAAGTCCTATTAGCTGAAACTAAGTTGATGAGTGTAAGTCCTATATTTTGGGGAGAAGTTCTATTTTGGTACAGTAGCCGCCATGTCAAAACGTGAGACACTAGAAATCCGATCGTCATCCGATATAGTCCACGTCCGACAGCAAGTGCGAACTTGGGCTGTAGCAATGGGGTTCGGTTTACTAGACCAAACGAAAATCGTTACCGCAGCCAGCGAACTCGCCCGCAATACTGTAGAGTACGGCAAAGGGGGAACTGTAACTCTCGAAACGCTGCAATTAGGAACCCGCAAAGGGCTGAGGCTGATTTTTGAAGACAAGGGCCCGGGAATTCCAGACATCGAATTGGCAATGACTGACGGTTATACTTCTAATCAGGGTTTGGGTTTGGGGCTCAGTGGTTCCAAGCGGTTGATGCACGAATTTGAGATTGTTTCTAAAGTGGGTAAGGGGACTAAAATTGCGATCGTCCGCTGGCGGTGAGGAAGTAATACGATTTGAGAGTTGAGATTTTAGATTAAAGAATTGGGAATGAGTAAGGACGATCGGGGTTTGGAGCTTGCGTATAGTTGTATTATTTTTTAAATTGGTATAAAGAGTAACCAGCAAAGCCAAGAAGTGATTCTTGGAATCCCACACCATACCCGGAGAGGGTTGGCGTATGGAGGATTTCATTATGAGAACTGATAAAAAATGATAGATGCCTTAGCCTTGACCGTAACAGAAGAAAGTCAAGTCGGAGAAGCGCGGCGAATCGCAGTCGCCCTGGCGGCCGAAGTCGAATTTAACGATACCGATCGCGGTAAAGTGGCAATTGTTACCACCGAAGCAGCAAAAAACCTGGTCAAGCACGCCCGCGAAGGAGAAATTTTGCTGCGAACATTAAAAACAACGGCAGGATATAGCATTGAAATATTAGCGCTTGATCGGGGGCAGGGCATGGCAAATGTCGCGCTGTGTCTGCGGGACGGTTTTTCTACAGCGGGAAGCCCTGGAACTGGACTGGGGGCAATTCAACGCCTCTCTACTTTTTTTGATATTCATTCTGTACCAAAACTGGGGACAGCCTTATTAGCGCGACTGGAACCGACCCAAAATAGCCGGGAAGCATCTCAAAATAGCAATTACTTGGAATTTGGGGTCGTCCACTTGCCAAAAGTAGGAGAGCAAATTTGCGGCGATTCGTGGGCTGCGGAAAATCACTGTGAGAAAAACCTGATTTTAGTTGCAGACGGGCTCGGCTACGGGGATTTGGCCCAGGAAGCGTCTCAGGAAGCTGTGCGGGTATTTGAGGAAAACGCCCAACTCGGGCCGAAAGCAATTTTAGAGAAGGCGCACGCTGCTTTAAAAAATACCAGAGGAGCGGCTGCGGCGATCGCCCAAATCGATCGTACTCAACAAACAATTTGTTTTGCCGGAATTGGCAACATCAGCGGTGTAGTTGTCACAGATAACCAAAGCCGCAGCATGGTTTCCTACAACGGCACAGTTGGACATATGATGCGAAAAGTAGCAGAATTTGTCTATCCTTGGTCGCAGCAGTCCCTACTCATCATGCACTCCGACGGTTTGGCGGCGCAGTGGAATTTAAACCGCTACCCGGGCTTAGCCTCCAGACATCCTGCTTTAATCGCAGCCGTGCTCTACCGGGACTTCAAACGCACTCGCGATGACATGACAGTTATAGTAGCCAAGATGAGAGAAGCAGCGTGAGTTACCCAATCCTGACGACGGAAGTCCGTTTTGAACAAGACATCGTACAAGTACGCCAAAGAGCTCGCCAAATTGCTAAAGGGCTGGGATTCGATTCCCAAGTACAAACCCGCATCGCCACAGCAGTTTCCGAAATTGCCCGCAATGCTTTCAAATATGCAGGCGGTGGCAAAGTAGAATTCATTGTGGAAGGGGAATCGCCCCAAATTTTTCGGACTCGGATTTCTGACACGGGGCCGGGAATTGCTGATTTACCGGCTGTGTTAAGCCCCAATTTTCGATCGCAAACTGGCGCGGGACTCGGTTTAGCAGCGGCGAAACGGTTGATGGACGAAGTGAAAATCGACTCTCGGCCCGATCGCGGAACGGCTGTACAATTAATTAAACAGTTTTCCAAAAATATGCCGGCGCTGAGTGCGATCGAACTAAATCAATTAGTTGACAAACTAGCGCGCCAAATTCCCGAAGATCCCTATGCCGAAATTCAGCAGCAAAATCAAGAATTACTACGCACTTTAGACGAACTCCGCCAGCGTCAAGAAGAACTCGTACAATTAAATCAACAACTAGAAGATACCAATCGCGGAGTCCTGGCACTTTACGCTGAATTGAACGATAAAGCCGAATCTCTCCGGCGCGCCAGCGAACTCAAAACCAGCTTTCTCTCCAATATGAGCCACGAGTTTCGCACTCCCCTAACGGCAATTATGAGCCTTTCCGAAATATTGTTAAATCGCCTCGACGGAGAACTTTCCGCCGAACAGGACAAGCAAGTAAATTACATTTATCAATCCGCAGAATCTCTCGCAGAACTTGTCAACGACTCGTTAGATTTAGCCAAAGTGGAAGCCGGAAAACTAACTGTTCGCGTGGCTGATTTTGAAGTCGAAGATTTGTTCAGCGCCCTGCGAGGAATGATGCGCCCACTGCTTCCCCAAAACTCTGCCGTTTCTATAATTTTTGAAGATCCTCTCGAACTTCCAATCCTCACCACCGACGAGGGAAAAGTTTCTCAGATTTTGCGAAATCTGATTTCTAATGCCCTCAAATTTACCGAAGCAGGTGAAGTTCGAGTTGCGGCGGAAATGGGAGAGGAGGGGACAGTTACTTTTTCAGTAGCAGATACGGGCATCGGCATTCCCCCAGCCGATCAAAGGCAGATTTTTGAAGAATTTGTCCAACTCGAAAACCCCTTGCAGAAGCGCGTCAAAGGCACCGGATTGGGATTGTCTCTGTGCAAAAAACTGGCGGAATTTCTAGGGGGAAGCATTGAAATCACAAGTTCACCCGGAGTGGGTTCGACTTTTTTTGTCACACTGCCGATTCTGTATCCTGGAGAGGAAGAAAACCCTTTGGAAATGTCCGCTGCTAAGGGAGATGAAATATCGCTAGCAAGCGCAAATTCTCGTAGCTTGCGGGGTTCCGGGCGATCGCCAGCGGCGGATTCAGCAGCCAAAGTTTTGATTGAGGAGGATGAAGATAGTTTTTCGGTATTTGCTGAAAAACTTGCTGGGAGAAATTCATTGTACTGCGATATAGGTCGCCGACGGCGCTGAAGGTTGGGTTCGGCTGCTCTTTGAGCAACCGCAAGCAATTTTTATCGACATTATGATACTCACTGAAAGCATCCAGGATACAAGCCCCCGGATTCATCCGTGGAAAAATAAAAAACCTGTATCCGATGAAACTTGCCGAACGTATTTATCTCGCGCAAGTCAATGCTTCAATTCTAAAATCTAAAATCTAAAATCTAAAATCTAAAATCGATTGACTGAATTTGACGTTTTGGAAGGGTTGAAATGCGATCGAACTACTTGTCAAATACCTGCTATCGTGATGAATTCCAAACATTTTGGGTTACATCACTTTTTTGCTGTGCGGGATGCTAGGATTTCACGATAAAAAATATTATTCCGATGCGAAGGGAAACGATATCAGGAATTGTAGCTTTTGAGCACTGAAGTCCGATGCTGCAAACCTAATTATATTTTTTCACCGAATTTTATATGGTTCGTAAGGATCGCGAATTAAATAACTTACAATTTTAATTGTTATTGTGGGATGGGCGTCCCGCCCGTCCAAAACGGACGGGCGGGACGCCCATCCCACTTTCAAGAGTGGAAGTTATTTAATTCTCATTCCTAAGTAAAAAATTTTTTAGATCATTCTTGTCTGTCGTGGCGAAGCAAACGCAGAGACAGACTTAGACCTGTGTATTGACCCCCAGCAGCAAGCTCAAAACTGCAAACTCCGGCTTATACTGACTTTGCCAGCACGGTTTTTTCTTTCAGTAGTTGCAGTGCAGCTTGATATTGCAAGTCTGCTGCGGTGCCAATCTGATCGCGCGCGATGGGTTCCAAAGGTACTACGCGATCGGGCGAAATCCCCAGCTTGTTAATATCTTTATGGTTAGGCGTCTCGTACTTAGCAACAGTCACAGCCAACCCGGAACCGTCAGACAAATCAAACAGCGACTGAATCAGCCCTTTGCCAAAAGTCTTTTCTCCTACCAGTTGAGCTCTGCCGTTATCTTGCAGCGCACCCGCCAAAATTTCGCTAGCACTGGCAGTTCCCTTGTTCACCAAAACAATCAGCGGATCGTTAGTTAGGGCTTCTCCAGACGCTTCAAAACTGCCGAGAATGCCTTGTCTGTTCACCGTGTAGACGATCGTCCCGGAATCGAGCCACAGGCGGGCAATTTCAATCCCTGCTTGCAACAGTCCGCCCGGGTTGTTCCGCAGATCGAGAATGTAGGCGGCGGCTCCTTGTTTTTCCAAGCGGTCGATCGCGTGAGCGACTTCCTCAGTGGCGTTAGCGCTGAATTGACTCAAGCGAATGTAGCCCACCGGCAAATTCTCTGACCCCGACTGCAACTCGGCGTAAACCGGATTCAGAGCAATGCGATCGCGCACTAGCTCAATGTCCTCAGCAGCGTCCCTTCCCTCGCGCCCCAAGGTCAAGGTAACGGGAGTGCCGATGCGGCCGCGCATTCGAGTTGCAGCCTCGTCTAGGCTCAATTCTGAGGTGGGAGTGCCATCAATTTTCAGAATGCGATCGAGGGGTTGGATACCAGCTTTATCCGCCGGTGAGCCGGCCAAAGGAGCCACCACTGTCAGGGTATTTGTCTGGGGGTCGATCGCAATTTGCAGCCCCACACCGGTCAATTCTCCCGAAGTGTTGACCTGCAAGCTGCGGTACTGTTCGGGTTTCAGCAGTCGAGTGAACGGGTCATCGAGATTCGCCAGCATCCCCTGAATCGCCGTGTAAGTCTGCTGTCTGTCGTTAAGCGGTTGCTTGACAGCTTTTTGGCGAATCGACCACCAGTTTTGAGAGTTAAAGCTGTCGTCCACATAAGAGCGATTGACAATTCGCCAAGCTTCGCTCAATAGCTGCTGTTCTGGAGTCAGCGCCGCCGCAGGCTGCGCCCACCCACCTAGAACTAGGACGACTTGGAGGAAAAGTACAATAGCAATCTGGGAAACTCGTCTGTGCATGATTTTTCTGTAAAATACCAGTAAGTATTACATTTTATAAAACATACCCTGAAAACCCTGTGACTTTAGTCCAGGGATGAAAGGGTTTTGCAGGATTTATCCTGCCTAATCTCTTTGTGCCTCAATGTAGGGTTTAACGGTTTCCGTGCCAATATTCCCAGCAGTCGAAACAAAATAGGTAGGTGTCCACAAAGTAGGCAATTTAAGGAGTTCAGGAAACTCCTTTCTCAAATGATGTGACAATCAAGCATCCAGGATACCCGCCACGTGATTCATCCGTCCAGAAATAAAAAACCTGTATCAGATGAAACTTGCCGAACGTATTTATCCGTGGGGTCGCCTCTAAAATCTAAAATCTAAAATCTAAAATCGATTGACGCTCTTCCCTTAATCTTCCTGATAATTGTAGCCCGGTCATCTATTGGCTTAGCATTGATAAACAGATGAACGTGATCCGGCCTAATCTTCATCGTGATGATGCACCATCGGTTTTCATTGCAGACATCGCAAATAATCTGTTGCAGTCGCTCAGCAATTGAACCAGTCAACACTTTTTTCGTTTTTTGGGAATGAAAACCAAGTGATAGTTTAGTAGAGAGACGGCGTTGCTCTCATGTCTGTACTCATCAGGAGAAAATTTAGCCATATTCATTGACTTTTGTTTACGCCTACTGTAGATTAAACGCAAGACAAAGACAAGAGGTGAACTGCAATTGTTGACCAACTTTGCTTACAAGCTGCGTCCCAATCAAAGCCAAGCCTCAAAAATGTCAGCTTGGGTAGATATGCTTAGAAGCCACTACAACTGGTGTCTGAATGACAGAATTGTCCAATATAATCAACAATTCATCCAAGGTAGTTACTGCAACATTACAACTCGTGGCGAAGCTTCACCGCTAACTTGTTTTGTCAGCAAGAACGGTGCAACTGGGAATCCTTGGAAAGATTCTAGATTTGATAAGGATGGCCACACTAAAAATCCCCGTCGAAGTGCGACGGACATTCAGATTACAGCGCTACCACAACTGAAAAATGCTAGACCTTGGTACAGTGGAGTAGACTCAACAGTTCTACAGCAGAATGTTAAACGCCTAGACACTGCTTACAAGAATTTCTTTGAAGGTAGGGGCTTTCCTAAATTCAAAAACCGAAGTAATTTTACATCTTTTACCTGCGTAATGGGTGTAAAAATACAAGGAAATAAAATCTATCTTCCTAAATTAGGTTGGATGCGATTTTATAACTCGCGTCCAATTCCCAAGGGGTTTAGCATTAAGGCTTGCACCGTTAGAAAGCGTCAAGATGGTTGGCATATTTCTCTCAGGATAGAAGATAAATCCGTTCCTGAATACAGGGCTAGACCTCTCGAACAAGTGACCAAGATAATAGGATGCGATTTAGGAATTACTAAATTGGTTCATTTGTCTGACGGGTATCAGATTGAAAACCCTAAATTTTCCACCGCTAAAAAAACTAAGCGGACTCTGAAAATCAGACAGAGACGGGTTAGCCGCAAAGCTAAGGGAAGTAAAAACCGCCACAAGGCAATTAAAAAAGTAGGGCGTTTTCATCAAATAATTAGTAACAAACGTCAAGCACACCAATGGAAAGTTGCGAATAAAATTGTGTCTCGCAATATTGACGCAATCGCTTTAGAAGATTTGAATATTACTGGAATGATGCGTCGATGTAAAGTAAAAACTGATGAAAAAACAGGGAGGTTTCTTAAAAATGGACAATCAAGAAAGAAAGGATTGAACCGTGCTATCTCTGATGCGGGTTGGGGTAATTTGATTCTGAAGATCGAGTATTTAGCTGCAAAGCAAGGCAAGGTCGTAATTAAAGTTAGCCCCAAATACTCCAGCACTGAATGCAGAAGTTGTGGACACATTGACAAATCCAATAGAGAGGGTGAAAAATTCATCTGTGTTGAATGTGGGTATCACGAACACGCTGATATTGGTGCAGCAAAAACCATCAGAGATCGAGCCTTGGAAATAGTACGTGGGGACTCCGCGAAACTTGGTGTTTGTCACCTAAACGCCCAAAAAATATCATCACGCTCAAAGAGCAAACGTGGTGAGTTTGGGAACCTTGGCAACAAGGATATTAGGGCCGAAATGCCTTAAGAATCACCGTGGATGCAAGCGCGGGGAGTGTCAAGTATTTTAGGTTTGTACGCTGGGAACGCTGTTGCAGATTTAACTCAGATTTGTTTCCCGACGGTCAGTCCCGAAGGCACTCGGATGTTTAGAAGAATCCTCGCCGTAGAACGGCGAGGAGTTGTCAACTACAAAATAGCAACTCGTCCAGTCGGTGCCAGCTATGTCCCCACAGAAACCATTAATTCTTGATTTTGCCAAGACAGACGCGATGAAAGTGATTCTCCCGCGCCCCGCAATCCTGTCGAGTCACGGCGCAAAGTGGCAAGGAATTCATGTCGAATATCACTGTCAGCCACCAAACGAATGTCCCGAACACTGTCTCGAACAGCACACGGTTGGCTTGATGCTCAATTCAGCAACACTAAAAGGAACAGTGAACGGGAAAAACTGCGGTAGCGAATCGTGGCAAAGTGGGCAGATGTTCATCGCGGCTGCTGGTACTTATTTCGAGGCAGTTGCAGCCGGAGACTATGAATTTATTGCGATCGCTCTTGAACCTATCGACTTCGACAATACAGTTGGCGAATCGATCAATTTAAATCCCATTGAAATTATACCGCAATGGCAAACCCGCGATCCGTTGATTAGCGGAATTGCCTGGGCTCTCAAAACCGAACTGGAATCAGGCGGATTAAACGGTACTCTTTATGTCGATGCACTGAAAAACGCACTTTCAATGCACATACTGCACCGCTATGGCGCGAAAAAACCTAACCGGCGAGATGTGGGAGGCGGTCTTGACCCCGGCCAATTGCAGCTAGTTATTCACTACATTAATGAATTCATAAACCGAGATTTGCACTTAAGTGAACTTGCTAATTTAGTGAACATTAGTTCTTATCATTTCAGCCGTATGTTTAAACAATCGACTGGATTCACCCCCCATCAGTACGTGACGCAGTGCCGAATTGAAAAAGCAAAACAGTTGTTAAAAAAACCGGATTTATCAATAAAATATATTTCCCACCAAGTCGGATTTCACGACCAAAGTCATTTTAGCAAGACATTCTGCAAAATTGTCGGTGTGACTCCTAAGAAATATCGCGATCGGCTTTAACAAAACTCAAGCCTCAGTCACATTAAAAGCAGTTTGTAGTTGCCAAGTATTTTTGCTTAGGGCTTGCGGGGATTCAGAAACCGGGTTGTTTTCCCGATCAGGAAACCTGTGTATTTTGGTAACAAACCCGGTTTCTTTGGTATTGAGGCGTAAGTCCTGTTGTATAAAAATCCTAGCCCGTCGGCGCTGTTACAATTCTTCATCAAATAGGGATAAATTCCGCAAGAAAATTATATTTTTCGCAAGTTTTCCGCAAGAATTTACAATACAGCAGAGGTGGTGCTTTTGTAGACTTGCTGGCATCAGATAAACCAGAAGTATCAGCTAGGTAAATTAATCATGTCTACTTTCAGTACCGGTACCAACTTTCCGGCCGGCACAAGTCCCCAATCCTTCACTGCCGAAAACTGTAATAACGATAACATTCCAGACTTAAACATCCCAGACTTAGGGATCGCCCCAGCGGCTGTTTCCCTAAAGTCAATGACTCAGCTTTCCTCAAAAGCGATCGCATTTATCGATGCTGCCGTCCCCGACTGTCAAATATTAATCGACGGCATTATCCCTGAAACCGAAGTAATTAAATTAGAAACTAACCGCAACGGCATCGAACAAATTGCCGAAGCTTTGCAGGGAAGAAAATTTTCAGTAATTCACATTATTGCCCACGGAAAGCCCGGTTGTTTGCAACTGGGGAACGTGGAATTGAGTTGGCAAAATTTGAGATATAGCGCCGACAATTTTATCAAAACAGTTAAGAAATGGGCGGGCGGGCTGACACAGAATGCCGAAATTTTGCTCTACGGGTGCAATGTTGCCAAAGGAAATATAGGTAAAGAATTTGTAAAAAACCTGAGTAAAATAACAGGAGCAAATGTTGCTGCTTCTAATAATTTAACAGGTTGTGCGGCAAAAGGTGGCGATTGGAAATTAACAGTGACAGCGGGGACAATTAAAGCTGGCATTGTATTTGTGCCAGAAGCGATCGCAGCTTACGGCCACGTTCTCAATACGTTTAGTTCTCCTAATAATTTTAATGCGGGAACCAGTCCATCCTTTGTTGCGACTGGCAATTTCAATAACGATGGCATCTTAGATTTAGCTGTTGCTAACCCCACCACGAATAGGGTTTCTATTTTACTGGGAAACGGTCAAGGAGGATTTAACGCTGGAACTGATTTGACTTCGGTATTGCGGCCTACCGCGATCGCAGTTGGCAATTTTAACGGCGATAACTTTTCCGACTTAGCGATAACTTCCGCCCAAGGTGTCGAATTTAGCAGCATTTATATCTTTTTAGGATCGGGTAACGGCAACTTTAACAACCCGGAATTTTTGACTGCCATCGAAAATCCTAGCGCGATCGCTGTCGGCAATTTTAATGCTGATGATTTACTCGATATTGCCATTACTCAATCCAGCGGCAATGCTTTTGTACCTGAAGGCAATGTTGGCATTTATTTGGGAACGGGACAAGGCGGTTTTTCCACTCCTGTTACTGTGAATGTTGGGCAAAGTCCCAGCGCGATCGCTGCGGGAGATTTTAACGGCGACAATTTTCTCGATCTTGCCGTCGCCAACCAAAATTCTAATAATATTACCATATTATCGGCAAATGGTCAAGGTAGTTTTGGCAATCCGACTAATATTAATGTCGGTCAAAGTCCGAGTGCGATCGCAGTTGGAGATTTGAACGGCGACAATTTTCTCGATCTCGCCGTAGCCAACAGCGGTTCTAACAGCATCTCAATTTTATTTGGAACAGGAAATGGCAGTTTTGCAATTCCGACCAATATTAATGTTGGTTTAAACCCAAGTGCGATTAAGATTGGCGATTTTAATGGCGACAACAGACGAGATTTAGCGGTTAGCAACAGCGGTTCTAATAACGTTTCAATTTTGGCGGGAAATGGAACTGGCGGTTTTAGCAGTGCGACCAACTTTAGCGTTGGAACAAATCCGAGTTCTCTGGCGATCGCAAATTTCAATGCCGACGACAGACTCGATCTCGCAGTTGCTAACAGAGGTTCTAATAATGTTTCAATTCTCTTAAATTCACAGAACACAATCAATTTTGGTGCAGCTACTTTCAGCAGGAATGAAGGGGATGCAGATACAGTCGTTAATATCCCCGTTACTGTCAGCGGCGGCACTCCTTTTGCTGATGTCATTGTACCAATTGTCATCGACCCCAGCAGCAGCGCTACCCAAAATTCAGACTACACCATTTCCCCTACCTCAATTACATTCCCCGCAGGCGGAACAAGTACAGAACAAAATATTGCAGTCACTATTAAACCTGACAATATCGCTGAGAATGCAGAAACAGTCATTCTCAACTTTGGTACGATCGCAGGTGGCATTGCAGGTACGACAAATCAAGCGACCCTAACTATTCCCAGTAACGGCACTATTTCTTATGCTGTTGCCGCCGCTGTAGCTGCGGTAGCTGAAGGCAATACGGGAACTGTATCCGTTACTTTTACCGTTACTCGCAGTGGCGGTATAGGTGCAGCCAGTAGCGTCAATTATGCGATCGCCGGAACTGCTACAAACGGCAGCGATTACAACAATATCGGCGGCACTTCCGGGGCAACTAACGTTAATGGTACGGTTAATTTTGCTGCGGGCGAGACATCGAAAACGATTACTTTGGACGTTTTGGGCGACAGTGCGATCGAACCGGATGAAACTATTACTGTCACCTTATCAAATCCGATCGCACCAGGCCCGACTCCAACAATTACAACTGCTACTGCTACAACTACTATTACTAATGACGACACTGCTGGAATTTTAGTTAATCCCAATAGCGGATTAACGACAACAGAAGCAGGAGGAACAGCAACATTTACTGTCCAACTCAACTCTCAACCAACTGCTAACGTGACTGTTGGCTTAAGCAGTTCCAATGTTACCGAGGGAATAGTTTCTACACCCTCGCTGACATTCACTCCCGCCAATTGGAGTGCGCCGCAAACTGTAACTATTACTGGCGTTGACGACAATATTGCTGACGGCAATCAAACTTACAATATTTTCACTGCTTTGGCTGTTAGTACAGACAGCAGTTACAGCAATTTCAATCCTGTAGATGTCAGCGTTACGAATAGCGACAACGAAACTCCCGGCATTACCGTTAATCCCACAGCCGGATTAACTACAACAGAAGCGGGAGGTACGGCTAATTTCAGTGTTGTCCTCAACACTCAACCTACGGCACCTGTTACTATCGCTTTAAGTAGTTCCAATCCTGCAGAAGGAACAGTTTCTACTAATAGCTTAAGTTTCACTCCTAATAACTGGAATCAGGCGCAGACGGTAACGGTGACAGGTGTGGGCGACAATATCGCTGACGGCGATATTGCTTACACTATTGTCACTGAGGCTGCTAGTACAGACAGCAATTACAACAATTTCAATCTCTCCGATGTCAGCGTTACTAACATCGACAGCGATACAGTCGGTGTTACCGTTAATCCCGCCAGTACCACAGCAGCAGAAGGCGGTGCAACGGGAAGTTATACACTTCAGCTAAATTCGCAGCCAACAGCGCCCGTAACAGTCAGCTTTGACGGGGGGAATCAAATAAGTGCGATCGCCCCTATTAGCTTCGACGCTACTAATTGGAATATTGCCCAAACTATAACTGTGATTGCGACGGATGACACAGTTGTAGAAGGTACTCACACTGGCACAATCAATCACGCCGTAACAAGTACCGACGTTAAATATAGCGGAATTGCGATCGGGCCTGTCACTGTCGCCATTACCGATAATGACACGCCAACACCAACGCCCACACCAACATCGCCAACACCAACACCAACACCGTCAACTACGCCCACACCAACATCGCCAACACCAACGCCCACACCAACACCAACACCTTCAATTACACCGACACCAACACCGTCAATTACACCGACGCCAACACCAACACCGACGCCAACCTCGCCAACACCAACACCGACGCCAACCTCGCCAACACCAACACCGACGCCAACACCAACGCCAACAATTACACCGACGCCAACACCAACGCCAACAATTACACCGACGCCAACACCGACGCCAACACCACCAATTACACCAACACCAACACCGACGCCAACACCACCAATTACACCAACACCAACATCGCCAATTACACCGACACCAACACCAACGCCTACAGTTTTTCCGCCGACACCAACACCAACGCTTACAGTTTTGCCGCCGACACCAACACCAGTGCAAATCATCATGCCGCCGGCGATACCTGCTGATAATTTAGTCAGAAAAATCACTGTAGGTTCCAGTACCGGAAGCTATAAGGATGCTATCAGTAGCAGCAAGATTGATGATTACTACAAATTCAGTTTAGGTGCTAGGAATGACTTCAACTTGTCGCTGGGCGGACTGAATGCAGATGCTAAAGTTGAGTTGCTCGACAGTGGCGGAAATACGATCGCCACTTCCAACAATTTGGGCACCGCATCCGAGTCAATTAACCGCACTTTAGAACACGGTACTTATTACGTCCGAGTCTCCTTAGCCAACGGTGGAGAAACTCCTTACAATCTCGATCTCTCTGCTAAACCCCGTCTTCCAGGCATCACCACTACAGGTTCAGATGCCCCAGTCTACAAAGCTGGAGAGTTGATCTCAGTTATAGACGGAACATTCGCCCCCGCCACTGACATATCTGGCCCGCTGATTAACATCGATGATTTCCGCGCAGCACCGCGTTTTGCCGGAATAGACGGCAATGGTTTTGCAACAGTAATTTTGGATACTGGTATCGATTTAGACGACCCATTCTTTGGTCCTGATGGTGACTCTAACGGGGTTGCCGATCGCATTACCTACGATTACGATTTCGCCGACAGCGATGCAGATGCTAGCGACCTTGATGGACACGGTTCAAACGTCTCTAGTATTGCCACTTCCCAAGATACAGTCCACACAGGAATGGCACCGCGCGCCAACATCATTCACCTCAAAGTTTTTGAGGATAGTGGCAGGGGAAATTTCGGGTATTTAGAGCAAGCTTTGCAGTGGGTGGTAGCAAACGCATCAACATACAATATTGCCAGTGTAAATATGTCGCTTGGTGACAACCAAAATTACAACACCTCCCAAACGAGGGGCATTAGCGATGAACTAGCAGCGCTAGCAGCACGGAATGTAATTGTTGTTTCCGCATCAGGTAACGCTTTCGGGCCATTGGGTTTCAACAGCGTTCAGGGTGTTGCCTACCCTGCAGCCGATGCTAACTCACTCTCAATTGGTGCGGTGTACGATGCGAACCTGGGTTATCAGACACACGGCGGTGGCGCGATCGCCTATACCACCGATGCCGATCGCATTACACCATATTCTCAGCGCCACTCCACTTTAACAACCGTTTTTGCTCCCGGTACTTTGATTACCGGTGCTGGCCCAGGCGCCCCTTTGACTAGCTATTCCGGTACGAGTCAAGCTGCACCTCATGTTGCTGGAATAGCAGTGTTAGCGCAACAGTTAGCCCAGCGAGATTTGGGCCGCCGGCTGACACCAACTGAGTTTGTGAATTTCTTGCTGTCAAGCGGCGTCACGATTAATGACGGCGACGACGAAGACGATAACGTGATCAATACCGGCTTAAACTTCAAGCGCGTTGATATGCTGGCTTTGGCTCAAGGTATTGTCGGCAACAACCCGCCAGTTGTCAATCGTTCTCTGTTTTCTCAAAGTGCAGCGCTAGGTTTTTCTCAAAGCGGTAATGCTTTTAATTTAGCGGCCAATACCTATACTGACCCCGATCCGGGCGACAGCATTAATTATTCGATCGCCCTGGCAAATTCTAGCGCTTTAAGTTCATCTGCATTTACCTGGAGAACCGATCGCAATGGCGGTTCCTACCGCCAACCAATTGCCGGTTCAACTTTCCCGGAAATTCCTTTACCTTCCTGGCTAACTTTTAATTCGGCAACTCGCACGATTAATTTAGGCCCGACTCGCCCAAGAACGTTCAATTATTGGCTGAAATTAACGGGAACTGATGAATCTGGCGCGAGTGTTAGCGAGGTAATTCGGTTCAAGAGTGGTGGCCTCGGCGGTTTTGTGATTGACGGTTACATCGCTGGTGCTACGGTCTTTTTCGATGCCAACAAAAACGGTGTCCTCGATGCTAGCGAACCTTCTGCCACTACTGGCGATAACGGCGAATTCGATCTCGATCTCGACTCCACCATTTTCGACAAAAATCAAAATGGCGAACTCGATCCAGAGGAAGGCAATATTGTTGCTTTCGGCGGCATTGATACAGCAACTGGTTTGCCTTTGGAAACCCCTGTCACGGCCCCGCCTTACGCTACTGTTGTCACCTTGTTAACCAGTTTAGTAGCGGATTTAATTGACAAAGGAATTGACAGCGATCGCGCCGAATCTCTCGTCAAATCTTCTCTTTCTATTCCCGCTAATGTTGACATAACGGGTTTAGATCCGATCGCAGCTACCGAAAACGCGATCGCGGGTGGGGTAGAAACTTTGACTGCAATGGTCAAGGTACAAAACGTCATTACCCAAACTGCTGCTTTAATAGACGGTGGGTCGATTCTGGACAATACCGACAGCGTAAAAGCAGTTGTAAGTGCGATCGTTCAACAAATTCAATCGGGGACAACTTTCAATCTCAGCGATCCCAACCAGTTAGCAACAATTGTCGATCGCGCCGCCACCGCAGCCCAACAATTTGACTCGGATTTAAACACTCAGCAATTGTTGCAAATTGCCCCGGATGCAGCTAAGGTAATGGCTGCAGCAAATCAGCGCGTTGACCAAGTTGTATCCAGCACAGCAACAGCTTCAGTTAACCGAGAAGTTGCCCGCGTGCAAAAAGTAGCCCTAGGTGAAACCTCTAAAGACTTAAAAGCAGTCGGTACAGGTACGAAATCGATCGCCCAAGTTGTTGCCGAAAATACTGGTACTGCCTTAGATACCAAAATTCAACAAACGACATTGCCCGATACACCTGCCGTTGCGGTGATTCAAGGAGAAATAGATGCGATCGCAGCTAACTCCAATCTCATCGGCACTGACGGCGACGACAGCCTCTCCGGCGACAGTGGCAGCGATACAATGGCCGGCAAACGCGGCAATGATACTCTCAGCGGTTTGGGTGGCAATGACTGGATACACGGCAATCAAGGCAATGATTCCCTCGACGGTGGCGACGGCGATGACACTGTTTACGGTGGCAAAGAAAACGATTATTTGTTCGGCAGTAATGGGGAAGATATCCTATTTGGAAATCGCGGTCAAGATACCTTGAGTGGAGGTGAAGGCAATGACAGTCTTTACGGCGGTCAAGCTAACGATATTCTGCTGGGCGGTAACGGATCCGACTTTCTCAGCGGTGAAAACGGCGATGACAGTTTGATAGGAGGAAATGGGAGCGATCGCTTCTTAATTTCAGCCAATTCTGGCAGCGATATAATTTTCGATTTTGAACCAGGCATCGACTTCCTCGCACTTGCCGACAATTTAACCTTTTCGCAACTTTCTATTGTCCCTAGCAACAGTGCAACTTTAATCAGCTTGACAGAAACTGGCGAAATTTTAGCTGCTCTCACTGGCGTGACACCTAACCAAATTAGCATCGCCGATTTCACTTAAAACATTAGGTACACAGGCAAATACTGTGTCCCTAAAATTCCTTTTCTAGTAAGCTTTTCTCCAGTTAAATTGTGTGTCAAAAACCACTCAAATTATTGTGGGATGGGCTTCTAGCCCGTCCCGAATATGCAATTTAAACGCGCAACAGCTTAAGACTTCAGTTTTTTCTTACAGATTTGGGTCAATCAAGATTTGCATTCCTTACTACAAAAGGTCAATCAGAACTAAAGTCTTTACAAAATCCAAAATTCAAAATTTGAAATTGCGGGGAGGGTAAAAATCTAAAATCTAAAATCTAAAATCTAAAATTGATTGACTGTTGTGAAATAGTTTTCAGGAGGACAAAATTATGGTAGTTATATGCGGTGACAATTTCGATAATTTGCTATCCGGTGGAATTGGCGATGATTCGCTGTGCGGGCTGGGAGGCAATGATACTCTATTTGGTTTGAATGGTAATGACACTTTAGATGGCGGAGAAGGAAATGATTGTCTCGCAGGTGGAGTCGGTAGCGATCGCCTTTTGGGCTACTCTGGTAACGACAGTCTCAGCGGTGGCGAAGGCAATGACAAAATTGAAGGAGGTGCCGGGAATGATCTTCTTGAGGGTGGCGAAGGCGCGGATTTAATCAGAGGAGAAGACGATAATGATAGTATCTTGGGAGGGTCTGGCAATGACTGTCTTATCGGCGGTCAAGGCAATGATACGGTGCTCGGAGGAGATGGAGACGATCTCTTGTTTGGTAGCTTCAACAACGACTTGTTAATGGGTGGCAAAGATAACGATCTCCTGTTGGGAGACAGTGGGAACGACACTTTAAGAGGTGACTTAGATAATGACTACCTTAACGGCAATTCAGGAGACGATTTGCTTGAGGGAAATGAAGGCAGCGACACCCTGATTGGCGGGCCGGGCAATGACACATTAGTGGGTTACGGCTTTTCCTCAACAGTAGCACAAATTGATTATTTGATCGGGCAAGATGGAGCCGACTTATTTGTTCTCGGTTCGTCAAATGCCAGCCCTTACCTATTCTATAGCGGTGACAATGCCCATGCCGTTATTGAGGATTTTAACCGGGGCGAAGGCGACAAAATTCAAGTCGTTGGGTTCGTACAAGATCGTAATATTCCTCGCTTCTTCTTTTATCGATTTGAATCTTATGATGACGGTATGACACGGGGAACTCGGATATTTGTCGGATCGGATTTAATCGCCGACGTTAAAAATGTTACTGATGTGAATCTCTCAGATTGCGCGAGCGTTTCGACTGGGTTTACACCGCCATCGCGAGACTTTCCATCCTTGCCATCTCTGCCGGGAATTCGCTTTCCGATACCGCCGCGTCCCACTCCTTTCTCGCCCATACTGCCAGTTTTTGTGGAACGTTTGCTTCCTTTTCAATTGTGATAAAACTTACGGATGGGGGCAATCACCGATTTTTTTACGGAAGTAGGCAGGTTGCAGCCAGCAGATTTTGTTAGTAAAGACTGAAGTCCTGACTACAAAACAAGATTCGGTTGGACGATCGAACCTGTTCGGGTTACTCGATCGACCATGAGGGCGTTTGGGGCCAAAAGGTAAAGTTTTACGATCGAGATGAAATTTGGGATCTCCCGGCAAACCTGTTTCCGGCTCGGACTGCTTTCTGTAGCTCAGCCTTCCCCGCATAGTAGCTTGGGCGGATGTTGAGATTCCGAAAAAAGCCTTTTAAGTGTCCAAAAAGCGATCGCCCGCGTGAAAATTGCACGGCAATTATGTTACATTTTTTATCACAGTCTGGAATTCGATCGGGCAACGCCAGCGAGTAGGGACAAGCCACCGCTTAGTTTCCCAGGGCTTGCAGGCGATCGCACAAGAGAGTTCCTTTCGTTAGCTCCAAATTTAACTAATTTGGCGTAAATCCCACGCTGTAATTGTACTCAATTGGGCGTCGGGATATAAGCCAAGCAAGGTCTATGAAAAAGAGCGACAATTTACTGTTTCTCTAGCAAAGAAACGTGTAAGATATAAGTGGTTGCGACCCACCCACTCGACTGCAAACAACAGGCTACAGTAGCAGTAATATGCTTGGCCTTGGACAACTGCGAGAGAAAGGGGGAAAGAACAGACCGCTGGTTGACAAGGTACGCCCTGTTGTGAAATATAATCCATGTTTGTTGTACGAAATAGTTTTTTGCCTTGGGAAACAGGGTTTCTGCGTGGGTTCCCTAGGAAGGGATAAAGGGTGTAAAAGCCCAGAGATGCTGTGTCAGACTCGGATCGTCTTCAGTGACGAATACCCAGTAATGGGATACCCAACAGAGCAACGGCAAACGAGACACGAAGCCCGAACTATAACGGTATTCCGTTTAGTTTGGGTATTTCACAAAATAGCCTCAGGCATTTGCTAGTAAAAGCAAGCTGCTCGGCGCGGGGCGACAAAAAACCTTGTGGCTGCTGCCCTGAACCTCAACCACAGCAATATTCTTTTAGGAATTCTGGCTCCATGTTTTCTAAACAAATCACCGACTCAAAAACCTACCAGTGGTTTGAGGAACGCCTGGAAATTCAGGCGCTCGCCGATGACATCACTACAAAGTATGTACCCCCCCACGTCAATATTTTCTACTGCTTGGGCGGAATTACTTTAGTTTGCTTTCTGATCCAGTTTGCTACTGGCTTCGCCATGACTTTCTATTACCGTCCCACGGTAGCAGAAGCTTTTTCTTCAGTGCAATACCTGATGAATGAAGTCAACTTCGGCTGGCTGATCCGCTCCATCCACCGCTGGTCTGCCAGCATGATGGTACTGATGATGATTTTGCACACCTTCCGGGTTTACCTGACCGGCGGCTTCAAAAAGCCCCGCGAGTTAACCTGGGTGACAGGAGTAATCTTGGCAGTCATCACTGTTTCTTTCGGCGTGACCGGCTATTCGCTGCCTTGGGATCAAATCGGTTACTGGGCGGTTAAAATCGTTTCGGGCGTCCCCGAAGCCATCCCGTTTGTCGGCTCTTTGATGGTTGAACTGCTGCGTGGCGGTGTCAGCGTCGGTCAAGGCACTTTGACTCGCTACTATAGCTTGCACACGTTTGTGTTGCCTTGGCTGATTGTAGTCTTCATGCTGGCTCACTTCTTGATGATTCGCAAGCAAGGTATCTCTGGCCCGTTGTAAATTTTGAGTTGTGGGGGCGGTATTCTTTTGCCCCCCCCACTGAATTGTGAGTTGAAAATTCCGAATTCATCACTCATCAAAAAATTGGGCACGAAACCCCGTCCTTCTAGGACGGCTTTGTATTAGCATCTAGATGGTCACTGACCCACTGTCCGTCGATGGATTCAGACAGCTCGGGCGGGCGAAGTCCAGTTTGACTGGCGGCGCAGACAAATCGGTAGACCGGGAAAAGAGGATAGGGCAATGGCAAACATCCCTAGAATCAAAACAATACATAAGAATTCCTTTTGGGGTTTTCGACACATAAGAACCGCAGGGCTTGCGGGGATAGTCTGTGGAGCGAACGTAAGACCAATACTCCTTGAGGGTGGAGGCAGTTGCAAAGAAGCAGAAACCTAAATTGTGAGGTTTAGGAATCACCGCACCTGATAGTCGGTGAGGATGTCAAGATATTTATTTACGGCCAATACTTCCTGCGATCGCCCCGCTGATTGAGACTAACGAATACAGCGGAATGGCAGGCCCGGGTAAAACTAAAAGGAGAACACTCTCACTATGTCTATTATCAAAAAACCAGATTTGAGCGATCCCGCGCTCCGCGCTAAGCTCGCTAAGGGCATGGGTCACAACTATTACGGCGAACCAGCTTGGCCTAATGACTTGCTCTACGTTTTCCCTATAGTCATCATGGGAACGATTTCTCTGTGCGTGGGTTTGGCTGTACTAGACCCGGCTTTGGTTGGCGAACCTGCTAATCCTTTTGCTACTCCGCTGGAAATTCTGCCGGAATGGTATTTGTGGCCTGTGTTCCAACTCCTGCGCGTTTTGCCTAACAAATTGTTGGGTATTGCTTGCATGGCTGGTGTTCCCGTTGGCTTGATTTTGATTCCGTTCATCGAGAGCGTTAACAAGTTTCAAAATCCGTTCCGCCGCCCTGTTGCTACTACTGTTTTCCTCTTGGGAACTGCGTTCACTCTGTGGTTGGGTATTGGTGCTATTTTCCCGATCGACAAATCTTTCACACTGGGTCTTTTCTAAGATTTAAGTTTGCTTGATTTTGACGCCTGCGGGTTTCCTGTAAAGTGCTTTTGTACTGCTGGGAAACTTTAGCGGGCGTCAATTGATTTTAGATTTTAGATTTTAGATTTTAGATTTGGGATTTTAGATTAAAGAATTGAAGAATTGGGGATTGGGAATTTCAATTGATTGAATAATTGAAGAATTGCAGGATTGGGGATTTGGGATTCGGGGTTTTTAGCTCTATTATTTAATAATACTCAGTAATTAATTATCGGATTTTATTCAATTAAATTCAGAAGCATACAGAAGCGTAAAATATTATATCTAAATATATAAGCACAAACAAAACCATAGTATTTTGTAGAGGCGAGTTCCTGTAAATATCTACGGTTAGGTGCGACTCTCAGAGATTGGGGCTAATACTTGAGAAGCTTGAGAGGCAGAAAGTAGATATACTTACCAGAAATTGTTAAAAATTCCACTCAATCTCCGGGACAAGGCTAGATTTGGGCGCAGACATATTCAGTACAACTATATCTATATTGCCACTGCGTTCGCAAATAAACATGGCTAGAGCTATACGTACTGATTTTGGTAATTTTGGGGGGTATTGAATCCCGCTCAATTGCCGCTCAATACCCTCTTGCTGCTAACTGCAAAGCGCGTTATGGCGAGTGATTCTCGGAGGAATTATGATGAACCTAAATTTAGATACTATTTTCTCATCGCTGATGAACCCGGCACTGAATGAGTTTCAGGCTTGGGCTTTGCAAAACCCGGAAGAAAGTCTCAGCAAAACGATGTTACCGCCGATCGCCCTGATTGAGGGTTTGATTGCCAACGAACCCACCTATTTGCCACTAAAACGGCTGGCTTTCGGAGCCAACTTTTGCTGCGCGGGGCAAGTCGTGATGGGAGAGTTTGCAACGCTGGAAAAAGCACTCACATCGCCCCAGGCGCGCGGATGGCGGCTGGGTACTTCTGTACTTGATGCCGATCGCGCGCCCAACCAAGATGTCGGCGGCAGAAACCTTTTCCTGCTGTCTTTGTCCGATCGCGAAACAGACGGTAGCAGCAACCACGCGGCATTCAGAAGCTGTATGCAGAAATATCTCTTCAACAGTGCGACAACGGATCGCCAAGGAGACGAAATCGCCCGACGGTTACTCGATCGGCTAGCTGCAGATTATACCGAGATGCCGCACGGTACGGGGGGAGCGTTTTTTACCGATGTCAAGCGCGGTTGGATGGGATTTTTAGTCCGATACCTGCACTACGTCATCTTTGGGATTAATCCAGATGATTCAGAGTCGATCGAACTTCTCACCGAATTGCATTACACCCGCCAAAGCCCGCTGCACTACTTCGCCGTCATCGGTAGCCTATTGGAAAGCCTGAACCTGTTTGGACATGGAGATTTATCGGATCTAATCGAGCGTGCAGCGACTATCTATGAAAATTCGCCAGCCTTAGCCAACTTCGAGGAGAGCTCGGAAAACAACGGCATGACTAAGCGGGAATTGGCAAAGCTGATGACATCAATTATGGGCATAGCGGGACTGCAAGGCCCCCTGCACCTAGGCTACACAGCAATGGGATACCGCCCTCTCCCCGCCTATAAAGGACAGCAGACGGCCGAAATTAACCCGACTGATTTTTGGGATCAGCTCGATTTGGACGATCGCCAGTCGATCGAGCTTTTCCTCCTCGAATGCGCCCGCCTCTGGGCTCCCGTCAGCGCCACCCACCGAGTCGCGACAGAGCCCTTCACCGCAACGGTAGCGGGCAAAGAGCGCACCTTCCCCGCCGGAACCAAGGTACTGATACCGCTCAGTTTGGGGCTGCTAGACGAGGGTTTCTGGGGCTCTACGGTATACGAATTCAACGCTAAGCGGGAGAATCTGTGCCCTTTTCATATGGGTTTTCATTCCGTGGGCGATCGGAGTGCGGGACGGATTTGCCCAGCTAAAGACATAGCACTCAAGATGCTGGTGGATGTCGTGAGTACGGTAGGCAAAGTGCGACGAGCTTCTGAGCCGAATTTGCGGCGGTAATTAATCCAAAAGCTCGCATCAGATAGCGGTTGAGACTGAGATATTGCACCATTGTCAAGAACAGGCTGTCCGGCCTGTTCCACAAAGAATTAATTGCTTGTGGGGAGTAGGGGTTGGGCAGGAGAACCCGCACATAAAAGCCTTATTGGCAATGATGCAAGATGTGAGTTGAAACCGCACGCCACACAAACGAAGTCCGATCGATCGACTAAGAAATCAAGGGGGTATCTAATAGGAAACCAAAACACAACTATTTTGAGGATAAATAATACCATGTTAATCGAACAAAAGCAACTAAAAGACATTGCGAATTGGATGAAAGTAGAACATCCAGCCGAGTTACCTGAAGTCCTGCAAGGTATCTTTTTTATGGACGGAAATGTTTTACCAGACGATTGTCTGACGATGTACAGTTCAGACTGGAATGCTGACAAAGGGACGTTATTGCTGCGCGTTTTTGATCCTGTTATCTGGACATTTCATTCATCAATGGCGGGACGGATGTTACTTTATTTAGTTAAATTTTCTCGCTTCAGCTACTTGTTCCGATTCTCGGATGCAAGTTTGCAGCACGGACACATTACGCCGATAGTGTTTGGATGGTGTGTACCGCCGTGGCTGGTAGATTTTTTGATCGATCGAGATCCAAACACTCCGAATGGAGATATCTGGCATCGCACAAACTCGTTTTTCGGCAGACCTGCTGAGAGCGGATATATACTTCGCAGGGTTGTAGACAAAGATGGCAATTACACCTCAGCGTTTCCAGATATGCTGTCTAAAGTGGAGAGTGATTGTTTAATCATTACCCAAGAGTGAAAATATTTAGGGAAACTACAAAACCCGCTTAATTAGGCGGGTTTTGTCGATCGAAGTGGCGGAAATAGTCGCCTTCATGGCATCATGAAACTTGTCCCTCACATCATTGAAATAGATGACCCCTCAAAACTCCCCTGTTTCCCCTGTCACCTGGATGGAAGACCGAGTTCTGCTAATTGACCAAAACCGATTGCCGAAAGAATACGGTGTAGTCGAAATTAGCCGCTGCGAAGATATGGCTGAGGCGATTAAAACTATGATAGTCCGAGGAGCTCCGGCGATCGGGGTAGCCGCAGCCTACGGGATGTATTTGGGGGCGCGAGAAATCGAAACGGGCGATCGTACCGAGTTTTTTACTAAACTAGAACAAGTTGGCGAGTTATTGCGATCGACTCGTCCCACTGCGGTTAATTTGTTTTGGGCAATATCGCGAATGCTCAAAACTGCCGAGAGAACTAGCGGTTCCGTCGAACAAGTGCAAAAAACTTTGTTAGAAATGGCTAAAACCATTCAAGCAGAAGATTTGCAAACTTGTAAAGATATCGGCGACAAAGGTTTAGAAGTTCTGCCCGCTACACCAGAAAAATTGAACTTACTAACTCACTGCAATGCCGGTGCATTAGCAACAGCAGGCTACGGTACTGCTTTAGGTGTATTTCGTTCTGCTTGGCGAGAAGGAAGACTTGGAAGAGTTTTTGCAGACGAAACTCGGCCCCGTCTCCAAGGTGCAAAACTGACCACTTGGGAATGCGTGCAAGAAGGAATTCCTGTTACATTAATAGCCGACAATATGGCCGCTCACTGCATGAAACTCGGCATGATTCACGCAGTAGTTGTCGGTGCAGATAGAATCGCTGCTAACGGCGACGCCGCCAATAAAATTGGTACTTACAGTTTAGCAATTGTTGCCAAAGCTCACAACGTCCCGTTTTTTGTTGCCGCGCCTCTATCTACCATAGATTTTGAACTTTCCGACGGCAGCCAAATCCCCATTGAAGAACGCGATCCAGTTGAAATGTATCAAGTTGGAACTACGCGAATTTGTCCTGTGGGAGTTGAATTTTACAATCCCGCTTTTGACGTAACTCCGGCGGAGTTAATATCGGGAATAATCACAGAACACGGTACGGTTGCTCCTGGGGCGTTGAAACAGTTTCAGGCAAAACAATTAGTTTAATTATATGTTTCTCAACTGCTCATTCCACCGGGTATCTGTGAAATTAAGCAGGATTTATAGCAGCCGCAACTGGCAGCTCAAAGTTGCGATCGCAGCTCTAACTCTGCCAGTTGTTTTCAGTCCCGTCTCCGAAGCTCAAGTGTCACAAACGCTTAAAGCTAAGGAATTACAAGCGAAAAACTTTGTGGGTTCGATGAATAAAGCCCAGCAAGTTTACTATGCAGAAAAAGCAGGATTTACAAGTTCTGTTTCCAATCTATTGGTTTATCTCGGTCTCCAAGTTAAACCTAACTCAGCCAATTACAGCTACTCGATCGGTATGGTGAAAAAAGGTGCTGTATTTAACTACGGAGTATCGAAGCAAGCTAATCTCAAAAGTTTTGTGGGGGGAGTGTTTTTGGTGGCAAACAAAACCCAAACAATCTTGTGTATAAATGCTGCTCCTGGCAAGACTAAACCAGCTAATCCAACTAATACTAAAGGGGTTTTAGCCTGCGGTGCTAATACAGCAAAAGTTACTCAATAAATTATGTCTAATTTACTGGGTAATTTAGCAAATAACTGGATAGTAAATGCAGCTTTAGCTAAGCAACTGCTGGAAAAAAAAGCTACTTTACTAGATGCTCGCGCACCCATTTTAAAGTGGTTTTGCCGTCTCCCACCAGCTATTCCCGTAACTTGGCAGGAATTTTCGCGATCGGACTTTCCCCACAAGGGAAAAATTATCGAAAATAACACAGTTTTAACTCAAAAACTGCAAGCAATTGGTATTTGTCAAGACAAACCTGTCATAGTCGTTGCCGATTCCATGAAAGGGTGGGGCGAAGACGGGCGAATTGTTTGGATGTTGCGGAGTTTGGGACACGAAAAAGCAGTTTTTGTCGATGGAGGATATCGAGCTTTAATCAAAGCTGGAATTAATCGAGTAAAAGCAGCAAACAATCCACCAAAAACAGGAGATTTTGTAATATCTCGCCTCTCGAATTGGGAAATTCAGCGGGATGAATTGAAAGCTATTTTAGGAGATGATAATTTAGTCATTATTGACGCCAGAGAGCCGCGAGAATATGCAGGTAAAACGCCTTACGGAGAAAAGCGGGGCGGCCACATTCCCGGTGCGGTTCACCTCTATTACAAACAGTTAATGGATCAACAGGGAAAACTGCTGGATCGTGGGGAAATTGTCGCTATTTTGCAGCAAAAAGGAGTTTCGCAATCAACTCAAATTGTGAGTTATTGCTCCGGGGGAATTCGCTCCGCATGGTTGACTTGTGTCTTGACAAATGTGGGGTTTAATGCTAAGAATTATGCAGGTTCAATGTGGGAATGGTCGGCTTCGCCTGCAGATAGCTATCCCCTGAAAAAAATTAAAACTAGCAATTAGAAATTAGTCGTAGGGTATGTCAGTCGTATGGCCCTAGGGTGCGTCAGAAGAGAGTCTCTCAATTATCGATAAAAGCAGGGTAAGCTCATCTAATTTGGTATAAATTGTACTTGACAAAAAGCCGCCAATAGGCTCTATATCTGTGCACCGAACTCAAACCTATAATCAAGTTTGAATCTTAACAAAGTCAATCAAGTTGAAACGGAGTCAAAGACAATGACAAAGGGTTTTGCACCTATATTGAAACTCGCTGTAAAATCTCAAGCCAAAAGAGCAGAAAAACGACATTTAACACCTCTGGGCGACATCCAAGCCAATTTATTGAATTATGTAGCAGAAATCCCGGACCCCAGAGTTCAAAAAACCCAAAAACACTCATTAAAAGATATTTTAGTAATCTCTATTTTAGCAGTCATTGGCGGTGCCGAAGGTTGGGAAGACATGGAAAATTATGGCATCGCTAAACAGTAATGGTTAGAGGAATTTCTCGAATTACCCAATGGTAAGCTGTGGAGTATTTAAACCACTAACGAGGCCAGTAGGGTGCGTCAACCGTAATCAAGGCGTAAAAGCTTTGCATTTGGTCACGGCTTGGGCAAGTGAACAGCGTTTAGTTTTAGGGCAAGTTAAAGTTGAGGATCATTCCAACGAGATTACGGCAATTCCGGCACTCTTAGGAATGAGAATTAAATAACTTCCACAAGTTTGTGGGATGGGCGTCCCGCCCGTCCAAAAAGGACGGGCGGGA
>NZ_JAUBUB010000030.1:0-58310 GCF_036705265.1 Microcoleus sp. B4-C2 | reverse complement strand
AATTAAATCTGGCGCGTGCTCGTCAGCAAATAGCCTAGCCCCACTGGTTTACTCTTTTGACAATTAATCCACCCTGCGTGCCCGCCCTTGGCTAGGGGGGATCGGATTCTATGCAACCTCATAAAAAATTGGTATAACAGATTTAATATCAAAGTTATAAATTTTCATATTAGCGAGCGCTTTTTTAAAGCTTTCATGTTCTTCGCCTTTCTTCTAAAATTTTTGCTGTCATAGGTATCAACATCCTATTTGAAATATTACTAGCCCCTACCCAGCACAAACTAGGCAGGGGCATTCACTCACATTCTAACTTAATGAACTAGCTCGATCGCCCTTTTAGTCAACGCCTCAGCAGTCAACCCATTAAACGCCATCAACTGACCAGCACTAGCAGTAGTTTCCCCCCGCTTCCAAGCGAAAGTATCCCGCTTGCAATTGCTGCGGAGCATCACAGGTTCCAACATCCCAGAAGCACCGCCTGTCACGCCAATCAAGGCATCTCCGCCAAACATTTCGGCAAATTTCTCATCGCTCAAAAAGCCGCCGTCAGCTTCCGAACAAGTATCCCAAGCAACATCGCTAGCACGGTACAAACGCCGAGGATTCACAACAGAAACAATCCGCACTCCAATCCCTTCTGTTTCCAAAAATGCGGCTGCTTCAAACACTGGCATTAACGTCATGTCGCCAACAACTGCAAACACAACTGTCTTATCTCCTGCTATTTCGTGCAGCACTATTGCACCGTCTTGCAAACCTTGGCGAGTTTGTTCCAAAGTAGTGCGAATTGGCAGTGGCGACTTGCTTGCAGTAATCACAACTCCCTTATTTTTAGCAGTCAAAGCCCACTCGTAACAAGCTTGAATGCTGTTAGCATCCGGTGGAAACAAAGGAAACACATTTCCGTTCCGCATCATCGCCGCAAAATAAGCCTCAATTTCCGGCCGTTGGTGCGTCCAACCGTTGCGGCCTTGTTCCAATGCACCCGCTGTAAATAAGGTGACAGTTGCCGGAGTTGGACGGCGCAATTCGGCCATTGCTTGGGTTACAGTTTGCCAAATTGGTAAACCGTTGATGGCAAAAGATTCGTAGGAACACCACAAACTCCGCGCTCCGAATAGCGATAAACCTACGGCTAAACCAGCGCAAGCATCTTCGCTCAAAGGTTCGTAAACTTGACCGTTTGGCGATTGATTGTACAGGTCATCTGTCGTCGGGTGAATAATTTTGAGAGCTTGGTTGATATTGGCAATTGCCGATGCTTCATTGCCGTCAGCATTAGTCACAAGAAAAGTACGATCGCACTCGCCGACTTTCCCTACCAAACGTCCCATTGCTGTTGTCGAAATCTTCGCTTCTCCCCCAACTGCAAATTCTTCTAAAGGCAATTCGCCTAAATCTGCCAGCGGCAATGTAAACTCAGTAACAACTGTTTTAGCCGCCGGCCCGCCGCCCGCACGCTCGCAATTTGTCCGCACTAACTCCCAAGCAGCAGCAGTCAAAGCGCGCTCTTTTAAAGCACTGATAATGTGCGGAGCATCCAGTGTATCTTTCGGATAAAGGTTGTGAGATTTTGCTCCGCGCGCGTGAACCCCGGCCCCTTTCAACTGTTTGATAATAAACGCAGTTAATTTGCCACCGAGAGCAGATTTTGCCGCTTTGTCTACTCCTTGTAAAACAGCTTTGGTAAATGCCATCCGCTGTTCGAGCGAAAAAGCAGTGCTGTCCACATAATCTTCCGGTTGATTTTTATCGTCAAATTCCTTAGCATCAACTAAGATAACTTCTTCAAAACCGTTGCCTTGCCAATAAGCAATCATTTCAGCATTAGTTTTAGTCGAAACCATGCTGTGATGTTCCTGAGAATATCCGTTCCAAACCAACACAGGCAAAAAGTTAGTAACACTCGGATAAGCAGTGTGGAAATGCGCCATACTGCTCATCGGATAGGGTTCGCCCATGCCGCCGTCGCCCATTGTGAAAGCAAACAGTTTTTCGCGGTGCAAAAGCGCTCCAGCCATTGCGAAATGCTGCCCTTGTCCGAGGGGGCCGGCCGGTGCTAAAAGGCCGGGAATGAAACCGGAAAGATGTCCTAACAAACCGTCTTTTTCTCGGAATTTATCGCGTACTTGCTGCACGTTGAAAATTCCCATATCCTCCAAAGATCGATCGAGAAACATGGCGCTGTAAAAGCCGGGCGCGTGATGGCCGACTTCGGTGACAATGTTTTTGTGTCCGAGCATCACCAAAGCGGCATAGGCCTCAGCTTGGCTAGCAAAACCCCCCGGATGTCCCGATGCCTTGCTGGCGGTAACTTGTAGTGTCAGGTAGCGCAGGGCGTCTGCTCCCAGCATCGTTTGAAAGACGGCGACGGGATCGGCAGGATCGGCGATCGACTTGCTCCCCTCGGCGATCGCAGGTGTTTTCCCATAAGTATCAAAACCAGGGACTGTTTCAGAAAAATATTGAATGCCTTCGCAAAAAGCGGGCGTTGTTGACGTTGCCTGCGGGGTAGTTGCTGTCATGCTTGATACCGGAAAAATTTGAATTGGATTAATATAATAGTAATTTTATAGCTTCCGTGTTCCAAAAAATCATGAGTTCTATTAAGCTGTTGCGGCCTTTAAATTGTCTGTCAAAAAACAATCAAAGTCTTGTGGGGAGTAGGGGTTGAGCGTCCCGCCCGCCTCGAATATGCAATTTAAATGCGCGACAGCTTATGTCAGTGATAAATAAGTAAAATCTCTCAAATTTTCAGCTAATAAGTAGTTGTTTGAGAACCCGGAGTTTTTTAATAAATCCGGGTTCTGTGTTTACCCATTACTAATCCCTCTCAAATCTCAAATCGCCAATCTAAAATTGTTCCAGCCGTTCCCGCACATCGATATACAGCACAGTACCGCTTTCAGAAAGAGAAGGCACAGCTTTTTGATTCCGCAGCCAAACAAAAAAACTGCTAAGTGCAGGAGTCGGATCTTGATCGCGGCGCAGCGTGTAGATCAAACCTTCGCAAGGCCCATTAACGCGGCTAGTCGTGCAAATCGCTTTCTGGTTATTTACTATACCCACCGTCACATAATTTAGCTGTTTATTTCGGTTATAATTCTCAAGGCGCTGAGTCACTTGTTGGCAGCGAGTTAAAGGATCGTAGCCAGAACTAGAAAAGAAATTAGAATTCCAGCGAATCCAAGGCTCCCTGAACCCTTGCGGATTTTGATACACAGTCACCGGCTCGCCCGTGGAGGTATCGCATACAAATCCTCCATAACTCCGATTCGGCTGGTTTTGATCCGAGGCGCTGCTGAGAGAAAGATTGCTGAGAATGTCCCAGCCGTTACGCTTGTTTTGTGAAAGCAATGCCATAAAAGCATCGATCGGGATTGCCGCATTTAACCCCGTTTTTATCTCCTCAATCTGACCGTTCCACTGACTTCTAATTGTGCCAACAGTATCCCCCTGACCGTGAATTCCTATTACCCTGCCATCAGCATTAAATACAGGCCCGCCGCTCATCCCGCGCCTGGTTACAGCTTGGTAGCGCAGACGATACCCTGATGAGGCGCTGCCCAAGCGAGAAGAGATGATACCAGTAGTAAACTCAAGTTTTCGTTCAACTCCCGAAATTGGCAGCGGATAGCCAGAAACGTAAATAGCAGAACCAACAACAGCACGTTCTGACTCGCCCATTGGTGCTACTGGATACTGTTCTCGGCTCTGAAACTGGATCAAAGCCAAGTCTATATCCGTGTCATTTTTCGGTAGGCGCTGTATTCTAATCGCAGCATAATCCTTCTCTAAATGAGTGCGAATGCTGTATTTTTGAGCGAGGCTTGCCACTACATGATTAGCTGTCAAAACAGTGTAAATATTACCCTGTTTGGCAATAATTACTCCCGAACCACTAGCAAAAAAACCCAGCGTATTGTTGACTTCCACAGTTGTCAAGGTCGCTAGCTGGGCAATTTCTTCTGCTGTTTTGGCACAGGCAGCATATTGTTGACTGACAAGCGCCGTCACTGTTAATGCACCTGTCAAGATGATTGTCAGCGCGTCAAACCGCAAACTCCACACATTCATCGATAACTCCCTAGATGAAACGAGGCGAACTGCCAATATATACTAATTGGAATTCCCCAACTGGATTTAACCATTTTTTCCGATAATTCCGCTGTTGGTTCACTTCCCTCTTCAAAAGCATAAACGCAAAAATTTGGATCTCGATACTTGCCCCTACAGTTAATCCCAATCAAGAAACCTTTGGCATTAAAAATCGGGTCGCCACTCATACCGATTTTACCTCATTTGTATAGCCCAACCTATAACCTTGAGGCAAAGATTTGGCTAGCGGCACCGAAACGAAGCCCGCGTCAATCGATTTTAGATTTTAGATTTTAGATTTTAGAGGCGACCCCACGGATAAATGCGGGGGCTTGAGGATTTTCGATTTTCGATTGACTCCACGGATAAGTACCTACACAAAATTAATTACACATCCGACTTTGTTACTCTTTAGACGTATCAAGGGTTTTAAGTCAACTCAGTCGGCAATTATTAATTTTGTTTACCTACTTAAATCACGTGGCGGGTACCACCTTTGAAATTCGTGGTCAGCGAAACTCCTAACCTCAGCACCCCCAGGAAAGCCGACTGCCAACACTGGCTCAGACACCGCTCCGGGTTCAAGGCTGAATAGTGCTATTTTATACTCGATCGCGCTGCGAAACATAACGATCGCCCGATCGGTATTGCCCAGCCGCCTCAGAACTCCTAGCAGTGGGTGGAGGAGGCCGTCGTCGGTGACAAGTCCGATCGCCACAACCTGCTAGTTAGTGAGCACCGTATAGGTTTGGCCCTGCTGCCGGACGATCGTCCCGGAACCAGAAGATATTCCGGTCGGGATGCGTACCGCTGTTTGACCAAGAATTTCTTGATGGTACAAGCCCCCGGCTTGATCCGTGGAATCAATCCAAAATCTAAAATCTAAAATCCTCAAGCCCCCGAATTTATCCGTGGGGTCGCCTCCAAAATCCAAAATCTAAAATCTAAAATCTAAAATCGAATGACGCCCCAACTTTTCCACCTCAATCCTTGGAATTGGTGATGGGATGGAAAATTTGCCAATCTTTAAGGCTGTCCGAACGGTGGGGAAAAGAAGGCTGTTGCACCTCATCATCCGTGTTTTGCCCTAGCTTTTCCCTGACATCAATGTAAGGAATTTTACTGGTCTCATCAAAAGACGGCATCCCAACATATCCTTGGCGCCAAGCCAACAAATTATACAAAGAGCCGATCGGGTCCTGGCCGGGTCTGAGGGTATAAATCAAATTTTGACACCGCCCATTGACTTGATTCGCCGTGCAGATGACGTTCTGGCCGTTCATTTGGCCCGCAGTAATGTACTTAAGCATTCGTTGGCGGCGATAGGTTTCGAGGCGTTGACTCACTAATTGACACCGAGTTGCCGGATCGTAGCCAGAACTGGAGAAATAATCGGAAGTCCACTCAATCCAAGGCTCTACGGCACCTTTAGGGTTTTTGTACACCGTCACCGGCGCACCGGTCGAGGTGTTACACCAAAATCCACTTTCCCCCGGTGCTCGCCGACCGTAACTCGGTTCAGAAGCAACCGACAGGCCGCTGAGGGCGATCGCTGTTGCCACCAAAACTTTTGTCAATAATTGCTGTTTCATGATATTTTCACTCTTTATTTAGAGGATTCGGGACAAAAATCACCGAATGCTGAGATAACCCTCTTGACGCGCCTGTTCATTAAAGATCCGCTGACTTCGGAATAATGTTATTCGCGACTTGACCAGAAACCAGTTTTTTTACGAAAACACTTCGTTGCAGCCCTTATGCCTGGTTAAAAAACCCGGTTTCTTCGCTCTTGATGCGTAAGTTTTGATATTGTTCGCAACTTACCTTACGTATTCCTTCTAACCCCGCTTTCGACGGCGTTCACAAACCGCGCCGAAGGCGAGCTTAAAATACGCGCGCCAATCTGAATTCTGTCCTGATTACTACTAATAAAACTCAGGCTTTTACCAACCGGAAAGAGGCTTTTCACCTCAGACCTTGGAAGGGATCGAGTTGCAACGGTACATCACACCACTGACAAGGTATTTGATATCACTTACGAGCTGGGTCGCGAGTTCGATCTGCTGAGACAGGTAAACTGCTGGGCTACACCCTTGAGGGGTAAAACCCCTCTTACCTGATCTAACACTAAAATCCACGTATTAACAAGAACTCTTAACTTGTTTTCATCTCCGTACTGCGGGAAATACTTCTAAGTAAGTGTAATCAGGGTCTAAGTGCTTTCTACCACCAAAATTTACCCTCCATACACTGACGTTTAGTAGAGTATTAAAAACTATGAACCGTATCTGCAAACAGTTAGGATATTTAGGCGTTTGGTTAATTTTGATGGGCGGTAGCAGTTGTTCTAGCTCAGATGCAGCTACCTCAACCGAAAACCAGAGCCAACTCTCAGCAAGCGCCCGTCAGTTCCAACACCTACAGCTAACGGGAAATCAAATTGAGGCTCGATCGAGTCAATTAACGCAGCCTTCTAACTCTGTTGCCTCAGTTTTAGGCAGTGCTGCCCTCTCAGAAAATACTGTCACCGTTACGGTTTATAAGGTAGATAATTTGTGTCAAACTCTGAAGCCGGAAACAGTTACAGGCCCAGAGAACCAGTTAATGTCATCGGCGGTTAATGAAGTGTTAAAGCAGCAGATTTTCGATAGTCTTAGTTTGGCTGGCTATCGCCTCAAGATCGATCGCGACCTCGGAATAGCTACCGTGGATCTGCGAGCCTCCGGAAATTCGCGGCAGAAATTGCAAAATTTGTCCAGTTGTCAAATGTTAGGTTTGTTCGGGGGCGTGCGCCAAACTTTAACCAGTTATGCTCCTTGGCAAATCAAAACTGTTCGTTTTACAGAGCTTGGAGAGGATATTTTGAGCACAGTTCGAGAATAAGCGATTAAAATTATTGGAGATGGGAATTACACAATTCTCCCCTTAAAAACAAGGGTTGGGAGGGATTAAATAAACCTTCAAACCCTTTGAGGTTTTTTGATGCTGCTAAGTCCTGTGACCCAAACCCCGGTAATTCCTATGACACTACCTAACGGCCCCACAGATCCACCCTTTGTGCAGCTAATTCAATGGATCGGCGATCCCCTGACATTCATGGATAAATGTGCCAAACAATACGGCGACATTTTCACCGCTCAACTGAACAAGGGGAAACCATTGGTGATGATCCGCCACCCCCAAGCTGTCCAGGAGATGCTCAACAGCAACGCGTTTCACGCTCCAGGCCGCCTGAACAGCCTCCTCAAACCCTTGCTGGGAGAACAATCCATGTTTCTCCTCTCAGGAGAAAGGCACAAACGCCGGCGCCAATTATTGATGCCGCCCTTTCACGGCGAACGGATGCGGAATTACGGTCAACTAATTTGCGATATAGCTCAAGATGTTGCCAGCAAGTGGTCGGTCGATCGACCTTTTGTGGCCCGCAGCGCCATGCAGGAAGTCACCATGCGGGTAATCTTGCAGGCTGTCTTCGGCATGGATGACGGGCCGCGGTTACAAGCACTCAGGCCCTTACTTGCCTCAGTCGTCGATATGACCAACTCTCCCCTGCGATCGAGCATACTGTTTTTCGGCTGGATGCAGCAAGATTGGGGCTCTTGGAGTCCTTGGGGACGCATGAAACAGCGGCAGCGGAAAGTTGACGCACTCATCGACGCGGAAATTGAAGAACGCAGACAGCAACCAGACACCAGCCGCACCGACATTCTCAGCTTAATGATGGCCGCGCGCGACGAAAACGGGCAACCAATGACGAAGGAAGAATTGCGCGACGAGTTGATGACGCTGCTGCTGGCCGGCCACGAAACCACAGCAACGGCCCTAGCTTGGGCGTTTTACTGGATTCACAGTTTGCCCTCGGTGCGCCAGAAGTTGCTGCAAGAATTGGACAGTTTGGGGGAAAATCCCGACCCGATGGAGATTTTCCGCTTACCTTACCTGAGTGCTGTTTGTCAGGAGACGCTGCGAATTTACCCCGTGGCAATGCTGACGTTTTCGCGAGAAGTTCTCACGCCCGTGGAACTGATGGGATATCAACTCGAACCGGGCACGGTTGTCATCGCCTCGATTTATTTGACCCACAGACGGGAGGATTTGTATCCAGAACCCCTGCAATTTAAACCGGAACGGTTTTTGGAGAGGCAATTCTCGCCTTATGAGTATTTGCCCTTTGGAGGTGGCAGCCGCCGCTGTATCGGCTTGGCGCTGGCACAGTTGGAGATGAAACTGGTGCTGGCAACGATTTTGCGGGATTTTGACCTAGTATTGGCCGAGAAAAAGCCCGTACAGGCCAAACGCCGAGGGGTGACTTTAGGGCCTGCCGGGGGCGTGCGGATGGCCCTGCTGGGGCGGCGGATTCCGCAGCAGAAGCCTGAACCTGTTCTGAGTGGGGTTTAAAGTCGCAGCAGTTGCAGGGGGCGATCGAACTTTCAGCTTTGAGTGCAAACAATTTAGCGAGAAGGTGCGATCGTCCGCCAATGCCACCATTTTTTGTAGCACCCGCTACAGATAAATAGCTAGAATCCTTAACCTGTAAGCCTCCCCCCTCTCAATTTTCAAATTCTCAGTCTAAAATAATAGGAGCCTCGCAAACACAGCCTGAAAGCAAAAGTGGGTGATTGCAATAGTCCTCTTGATATCTCAAAAGCATCCCTGCCATACTTTAAAAACATATGCATACCCTGTTATTCAGCAAGGTCGGAAGCGTGTTGGCATTGCCACCAATCTTCCGGCCTCTTTATTTTTTGGGCTACTTCAGGCATTGGAGACAAGATGCAGAAGGCAAGGCAAAAATATAAATTCTCCCCCTGTCCCCCTCTGCCCCTCTCCCCAATGTAGAGCTTCTCCCTCTAATTCCAATAGAATCCGACAGCAAGTTTAAGGAATCACTAAGGAATAATTAATAACTTGTTAAATTATCTCCTTTGGCCCTTCTCTCAATCTTCTGTTTTCAGAAATTCTGACACCGAGACAGACTTCGGGAGACTCTCCATATCTTGAATTTCGCTTTCGTGGGCAAAAAACTCGACTTCTTTGTCGTCAATCTGGATTTGATAGCTAGCGGTAGCTGTCACAACCCGTCGCTTTTTTTTATCTTCTATTAAAACCCAACACACTACAGGTCTTACCCATCTCTCAACGTGCTGGCTTTGCTTGGTACTGCCAAAGGCATACCAGCCTTTAGCTTCAATAATCTGAAGCACTTTAAAATCGTTACTTGCCATATATTTCTATCGCGTTAACTTCAGTATTCTTCTTAGATAGAACGGCTAGCTTGCTAAGCATGGCAAAGGTTTGACTATCCCAAGCCACACTTTATAACCTGATTTTTTGTCAGGAAAAGCGGGTTGGGAGGGCCTTGTCTGCGTTGTTGCCTGCTAAATGTAGTGCGAGCTTTTTGTACTCTCCCACAATTACCGTAAAGTATCTATACCGCATCCTCAAAAAATATTCTCGCATTAGCCTCAACAGCAGCCAACTAGACCTTAGCTAGCTGCATCTAAGTGGATGCCAACTGCTTCTAACGCCTGGTTGGTGAGAGCGATCGGCATACAATCCTGTTAAGAGTTTTTGCTGCAATCAACTATCATCTTTACCCGATGGGGTAAAACTTAACTAGAGGTTGCCGCTTTCAATTCTAAGCCTCGGTGCGCCTAATTACTAATTAATTGTATGGTGTACTTGATAATTGCCAAACCGTCGATCGCACTCAACAGCCGTGTCTAACTCTTCGATTACCATCACCGTTAAACTGTTCGCCGCCTTCGGTGAAGCCTACGGCGTTTCGGAACTTACATTAGAACTTCCTCCCGAAACCCCAGTGTCTCAAGTGCTCGAAAGCTCGATCGCCCAATATCCTCAATTAGAACAATGGCGCGATCGCACCCGCTTCGGCCTCAACATGGAATTCGTCCCCCCCGACACCATCCTCCAAGACGGCGACGAAGTTGTACTCATCCCTCCCGTCAGCGGCGGGTAGGCGAAGTTGGTTCATCTGAAATGTTGCACCATTCTCAATAAGCTTTTTATGAACAGGCAAGATGCCTGTTCCACAAGAAAATTCATCTCTTGTGGAACAGGCATCTTGCCTGTTAAGCGAGAATGGTGCAATATCTCAGTTAATCAAAAATTCGAGGTTTTGTAGTTGTGTTCGATCGCACGACTGCCCAATTGTGCACCCAAAAAAGATTTATTAAGTTTTGTAACAATTTCGTCGGCAAATTATCCTTGAGATCGATCGGGCTGGCGTGCGGGCCTGAAAATCTGGATTAAGAACCCGATCCTGAAAACAACTCAAATCCTTGTGGTCTGGGCGTCCCGCCCGCCCAAATATCAAAGTTAAATACACCACTGTTTAATTGAAAAATCAATCCCGACTAAAAAAATCGGGTATGGTTGACGAGGTAAATTGACCGTGTTAATCTTGCACAAGACTAAGAAAACATCGCAAAACTAGAGAGTTGAGCTATGACCCAGGCCACCAGAACACAATCCACAGCAGCAACCTTCACAGCCCTCAAATGTAAAGAATGCGGCGAAGAGTACGAACTCCAAGCCAAGCACGTCTGCGATTGCTGTTTTGGCCCGCTTGAAGTCAAGTACGACTACGACGCCATCCGCCGCAGCGTCACTCGCCAAACCATCGCAGCCGGCCCCAACTCGATCTGGCGCTACCGCGCATTTTTACCAGTCGCTACAGATAACGTCATCGATGTCGGCACGGGGATGACTCCTCTATTAAAATCCCACCGCTTGGCGCGCCGCCTCGGTCTAAAAAATCTTTATATTAAAAACGATGCCGTCAATATGCCCACTCTCAGCTTTAAAGACAGAGTGGTGTCAGTCGCCCTCAGCAGAGCGAGAGAATTGGGTTTCACAACGGTATCCTGTGCCAGCACCGGCAATTTAGCTAACTCTACGGCTGCGATCGCCGCCCACGCCGGACTCGACTGCGTAGTCTTCATCCCCTCCGACTTAGAAGCAGGCAAAGTCCTCGGCACTCTGATTTACAATCCAACTGTCATGGCAGTTCACGGCAACTACGATCAAGTTAACCGTCTCTGTTGCGAAGTCGCCAATACACATGGCTGGGGATTTGTCAATATCAACTTGCGTCCCTACTATTCCGAAGGCTCAAAAACCCTCGGTTACGAAGTTGCCGAACAGCTAGGCTGGCAATTGCCCGATCACATCGTCGCTCCCCTCGCCTCCGGCTCTTTGTTCACAAAGATTTACAAAGGCTTTAATGAATTCATCGAAGTCGGTTTAGTGGACGAAAAGAAAGTCAGATTCAGCGGTGCCCAAGCTGACGGCTGTTCCCCCATCGCCCAAGCCTTCCGCGAAGG
This sequence comes from Microcoleus sp. B4-C2, assembly GCF_036705265.1. Taxonomy (NCBI): domain Bacteria; kingdom Bacillati; phylum Cyanobacteriota; class Cyanophyceae; order Oscillatoriales; family Microcoleaceae; genus Microcoleus; species Microcoleus sp. B4-C2. Next base: position 46,866 of record NZ_JAUBUB010000030.1, on the reverse strand, counting down.
CCGTGATTTCGTCAAACCGGTGAAACCGAATACAATTGCTAAGTCGATCGCGATCGGCAATCCAGCCGACGGTATGTACGCCTTGGAAATCGCCCGCAAAACAGGCGGCAACATTGAATCCGTCAGCGACACCGAAATCATCGAAGGCATGAAACTGCTAGCAGAAACTGAAGGCATATTCACTGAAACCGCAGGCGGCACCACAATCGCAGTCTTGAAGAAACTCGTAGAAGCAGGTAAAATCAATCCCGATGAAACCACAGTCGTTTACATCACCGGCAACGGTTTGAAAACGCAAGAAGCAGTTCAAGGCTACATCGGCGAACCTATCACCCTCGAACCGAAACTAGAAGCATTCGAGCGCGCCCTAGAACGCGCCCGCACGCTCGAACGCCTAGAATGGCAACAAGTTTCGGTTTAATAAATAGTCATTAGTCATCAGTCATTAGTCATTAGTTATTAGTTATTAAGCTGTTGACTACTGACTGAGGACTACTGATTAATAGTCATCAGTCATTAGTCATTAGTTATTAGTTATTAAGCTACTGACTACTGACTACTGACTACTGACTACTGACTACTGACTACTGACTACTGACTAAGGACTAAAAAAATGACCGTCAAAGTTTTAATTCCAACCCCCCTGCAAAAATTTACCAACAATCAAGCCACCATCGAATGCGCCGGCGATAACATTTCCGAATTAATTGAATCGCTGGAAACCAATTGTCCCGGCATCAAAAAAAGCCTGTGCGACGAAAAGGGAGAACCCCGCCGATTTCTCAACTTCTACGTCAACAGCGAAGACATCCGCTTTTTGGATGGCTCAAACACAGCCCTCCAAGATGGCGATGAAGTCAGCATTGTTCCTGCTGTTGCTGGTGGCTGATTAATTTTCAAATAAACGCAAGTGAACGCAGATAGTTATTTAAATCTATCTGCGTTCATTTGTGTTTATTTACGGTTTAAAAACTACTCCTTCGCTAAGCTGTTCGGCATTTAAAGGGCTTGCGTAAGGTGCGTCAGCATCTAAGGTTTTCCGTTTCAGCGTAAGGGTTATAAGCTGACGCACCCTACTAGCCTCGTTACTGGTTTAAATGCTCCACAGCTTAACCGAGAAAATCCTACAAATCCCGGATTAGGTAAGGAATGAGAATTAAATAACTTACAATTTTAATTGTTATTGTGGGATGGGCGTCCCGCCCGTCCTTTTTGGACGGGCGGGACGCCATCCCACAATCTTGTGGAAGTTATTTAATTCTCATTTCTTATATCTAGGCTGGTAGTTGCGCTTGGGTACCCAAGCGCAACTACCAAACCTAAAACTCCTTTCTTTGTTCGCAGTGCGTCCGAGAATTATCCTACTAGGAAGCTGCCCTTGCAGCAGTCCGGGGACGGCGCCGGCCCGTCACCTGATTGGCAGGAGATGGCAAGGATGGGGATGATGGCGATGACGGCGATGATTGCGATGATTGCGAGGATAATAGCTTAGGTGCTTCCAGGGCACCTGGAGATACTGCTGCTTTTTCCGATCGCACTGCTTCTTCAGGAATTTGCATCAGGAATACCAGCAACGGATTGCTTTGCAGTTCCCGGCGCATCACTCGCTGAATAGCCTTTTCTATTTGCGTTTGCACTCCTACCCAGTCAACATCAACTTGTGAGTCTGAAGTAGCAGGTTTTACAAATTCTGACCAACGATCGCTCAAAACTGTTTCAATGGTTTGAGTGATTAATTTGATCACCTCTGCGCGATCGGCTGATGTCACTACGCCTTTCAAGTGAACTTCTGGTTTGGCAACTAATTTGCCTTCCCAATTCAAAGCCGCCGCTACAGTTACAACGCCATCTCCGGCCAACTGCTGACGTTCCTTGAGGACGCTAGCTTTGACAACGCCCGATCTAGAAGCATCTACCAATTCAATTCCTGAAGGCACTTGGCCAGCAACTCGTATCGAATTTTCGGTCAATTCTACGACATCGCCGTTATCAATAACCACCATATTGCTAGCGGGAATGCCCATGCTTTGAGCCGTCTTGGAGTGCTGGATCAGCATCCGGTGTTCCCCGTGAACCGGCAAGAAGAACTTGGGACGAGTCATGTTAATCATTAACTTTTGGTCTTCTTGACAACCGTGGCCGGAAACGTGAATGCCTTTGTCGCGGCCGTAAACCACGTGTGCTCCTAGCATCATCAGTTTATCGATCGTGTTTACCACTGCGATCGTATTTCCGGGAATCGGATTAGCTGAGAAAATGACAGTATCGCCTTTTCTGATTTTCAGTTCGTGATGTTCGCCGTTAGCAATGCGAGTCATCGCCGCCATCGGTTCGCCTTGGGAACCTGTAGTTAAAATCAGCACCTTGTCTTCTGCCAAATTGCGGATTTCTTTCAGCGGTTTGAAAATACTATCTTCGCATTTGATGTAGCCAAGATTGCGGCAGTGAGCGATGACGTTAAGCATCGACCGGCCAACCACTCCGACATACCGATTGTTTTTCTTAGCCAAGTCCAAAACAATTTGCAATCGGTGTACCGACGAAGCAAAAGTCGTCAGCATTATCCGTCCCGGTGCTTGAGCGATAATTCTGTCTAAATTCGGCGCCACAGAACTTTCCGAAGCGGTAAAACCGGGAACTTCCGAGTTAGTAGAATCGCTGATCAAGCACAGCACGCCTCTCTCGCCGTACTCCGCCAGCTTTTGCAAATCAAAATGCTCGCCGTCTACAGGAGTGTGGTCAATTTTAAAGTCTCCGGTGTGGATCACAATTCCGACGGGAGTGTGAATTGCCACCGTAAAACTGTCGGCCATCGAGTGAGTGTTGCGGATGTATTCGACTAAGAAATTCTTGCCAATTCTGACAGTATCCCTGGGTCTAACCGTTCTCAATTCAGTGCGGTGAGACACTCCGGCTTCTTCGAGTTTTCCGGCTAGCAAAGCCATCGCCAAACGCGGGCCGTAGATGACTGGAATTTCAAATTGTTTGAGGTGATAAGGGATACCACCTATGTGGTCTTCGTGACCGTGAGTCACGATCATACCTTTAATTTTGTGGCTGTTTTCCCGCAGGTAAGTCATGTCGGGAAGGACAATATTTACCCCGTGCATTCCATCTGTCGGGAACGCTAAACCGGCATCTAAAAGAATGATTTCGTCGCCGTACTCGAACACACAAGTGTTTTTACCGATTTCGTGCAGCCCGCCGAGGGGAATAACTTTTAGAGCAGATGCAGTTGTATTTTTGATCATGCGTATCCTTTGTTAGTTATTTTTGTTATTGGTCTGTGGTCTATGGTCTGTCGTCTTTCGTCTTTCGTCTACGGTTCGTTGGTAGGGCGATATTTTTCCAAATATTTATGGAAAAATCCCTGGCGGGTTTTACTCTCCCGTACAGTCAGTTGTCTTTGGCCTTCATTCTTCTATCTTCAGTCTTTAATCCTTGACTGTTAGCTACTTACTAACACTTAATTACTAATGACTGATAACTCAGAACTAATGACTGATAACAACCAATATTCAGTTGTCTGAAAACTCGTTCTCGCTCGTCTAGCTAGCTGATACTGCTGCTAGCTGACTCAGTACGTCCTTTAACTTTTGAGTTACCTCAACGGGCGGATCGCACAGGGGCGGACGGGTGGAGCCGACATCCCAGCCTTGAAGCTTGAGAGCTGTCTTGACGGGAATGGGATTTGTGGTGAGAAAAAGAGCTTTAAACAGGTCAAAAAGTTGCAAGTGAATCTGGGTAGCGACTTGAACTTGACCGGCCTCGAAAGCTTTGATCATCTGTTGCAGTTGTTCTCCTACCAGATGGCTGGCTACGCTAACTACACCAGATCCTCCTACCGCCAACATTGGCAAAGTTAGGGAATCATCTCCAGAATAGATGGCAAATTCAGGGGATGTCAAGCACCGAATTTGACTTGCTTGATCCAAGTTGCCACTTGCTTCTTTTACGGCCACAATGTTGGGAATTTGGGCCAATCGAGCCACCGTCTCCGGCAACATATTCTGACCAGTGCGACCGGGGATGTTATATAACATTATAGGCAATTCTGGAGCAGATTGCGCGATCGCCCGAAAATGATTATATAAACCTTCTTGCGGGGGTTTGTTGTAATAAGGAACCACCTGCAAACAACCGTCTAACCCTAGTTTAGCTGCTTTTTGGGTAGCTGCGACTGCTTCTGAAGTAGAATTCGATCCGGCTCCGGCGATTACCAACGCCTTACCGGCCACCGCCTTTTGTACCACCTGAAATAATTCGTACTCTTCATCCCAGGTCATAGTGGGAGACTCGCCAGTAGTGCCGCACACTACCAAGCTATCTGTACCGCGATCGGCTAAATGAACTGCCAATTGTTCTGCTACCGCATAGTTAACGCTGCCGTCTTCCTTAAACGGCGTAATCATTGCAGTCAGAACCCGTCCAAACTTTACCACACTTTCTCCGATTTTAGACTGTTGATGTTTGATTTTAAATTTTTGATTTCAGATGAAAGGTTTATCTAAAATCCCCAATTTCAATTTCCTAATTGCCAGGGTTCCCCCTAATTAGAAGCCGCCGCCACTTGGGTTCGCAACAATTTTTTTTGGACTAGCAACTCAGCTATCTGCACCGCATTTAAAGCCGCCCCTTTGCGAATTTGATCGCCCGACAGCCACATCTCCAACCCGCAGGGGTGAGAAATATCTTGGCGAATCCTGCCGACTAACACGTCATCCTTACCGCTGGCTTCTGCGGGCATCGGGAAATAATTAGCTTGCCAGTCTTCTACCAGCTTAACCCCGCTTGCCTGCTTTAAGATTTCCCTGGCCTCGATCGCGCTAAAAGGCTCTGCAAACTCTAGATTAATCGCTTCCGAATGAGCCCGCAGTACGGGAACCCGCACACAAGTTGCCGTAATTTTAATCTCGTCCGTACCAAATATCTTCCGAGTTTCGTTTACCATTTTCATTTCTTCTTCACAATACCCCAAATCGTTAATCGGGGTGTTGTGCGGAAACAAATTAAATGCTAACGGGTAGGGAAATATATCTGTTTTGGGAGTTTCTCCCTGCAAAATTGCTCTTGCTTGAGCTTTCATTTCCTCCATTGCCCTGGCCCCCGCCCCGCTGGCAGACTGGTAAGTTGCTACAACGATGCGCTGTATCGGCCTAACTTTGTGAAGTGGCCAAACGGCAACCGCCATCAAAATAGTCGTGCAGTTGGGATTTGCAATTATACCTCGGTGAGCTGCTGCCGCTTGGGGATTGACTTCGGGAACCACTAGCGGTACCGTCGCATCCATGCGGAAAGCGCTAGAATTGTCAATTACCACTGCCCCGGCTGCCACAGCTTGCGGAGCCCATAATTTAGAAGTAGAGCCGCCGGCAGAGGCGAGCACCAAATCTACATTATCAAAAGATCGCGCCGAAACTGCTTCGACCGGCAGCATCTCGCCACCAAAAGGCAAAGTTGTGCCTGCTGAACGTTCCGAAGCCAGCAGCTTCAAGTTAGAAATCGGAAAACTCCGGCTGTGCAAGAGTTCTAGCAACTCGGCCCCGACTGCGCCGGTAGCTCCTAAAATGGCAACTCGATAGGATTGAGACAAATTAGTTTCCTCCACAAATTAAAGTCTAAAGGATCGAAATCAAAAATTTAAATAACTGCAATTCTCAATATCAAACTTAATTAATGTTATGCGATATCAGGAGCATGAGAGGATAGCAATGGTGCAGTTAACCTAAAAGGGCGATCGAACTTCCCGATCGATCCGTGCGATCGTACCCAATGCCAGTTTAGCATCTTTTGCCACTCGCCCACGCCCAATCCGCATCCGGTTAAGTTTTGCGATATATCTGCATTTTCGCAGGCGCATCCATTGACTTTGACTGGCCGCAGAGACCGGCAAGATTGACATCACAGGGCGATATGTGCTATGGTGCATCGGCAATTAGTGGACTTAACCTCCACATTCCTAGCAAAAGCTAGTATCCTCAAACCCAAACTATTTGGCAAGAGCCAAAAAAGTAGCCGGCAATGACTTACAGTCTCATCCGGTAAAGGTGTTGTAGTTGTGCCGTTACGAGTCAAAGCGTACAAAATTAAAATGCAGGCAAAGTCAGATTTGTATGTATTTTATCAAGGAAATTGGGTCTAAAACCCTGTCCTTCTAGGACGGCTTTAATTTCTTAAATCCCTTCCTAAAAGTCAGGAAATTTCTAGTATTCTAGAGTAGTCAAGGTTAAACTCCTGCGCCCTAGTGCATAAAAACAGTTAACGACACACTTTGGCGCGTAAACCGGGGGACAAAGAGCGGCGAAAACTCTATAAACAGCTAGGGGCTTAACACAGTTCCTTTAACCAGAGAAACAAACTATTTAGTCTTGTTAAGTAGGGTAGGGCATACCCGAACTCTAGGTAAATATCCTAGTACGCTTTTGGAGATAGACCAAGAGGGATGACTGCGAATCAGGCTCGTTAATTGGTAGGATTTCTACGGTTAAAAAGTTTGAGGATTGCCGAAAGGACGCAACATTTTAAGGTCAGTCGCTGAATTAAGAATCCCTGACCTAAAGGACAGGGAGTGTCAATACACTATTGTTAAATATCAAAAAAGCCGATGAAAGTAACCCAGGAAAAACTTCCAGCTAGCCAAATTGGTCTGGAAATCGAAGTACCGTCAGAAAAGTCAAAACAAGCTTACGAGCAAGTAATTAAACAATTTGCTCGCGAGGTTAGTATTCCTGGGTTCCGCAAAGGCAAAGTTCCCCGTCAAGTTTTGCTACAGCGCCTAGGCCAGAGTCGTTTGAAGGCGACGGCTTTGGAAAATTTGATTAATGATTCCCTGCAAAAAGCCCTCGAACAAGAAAAAATTGCGGCAATTGGCAGTTTTGAACTTCGCACCGAGTTTGAAGAATTACTAGAGAAGTTCGATCCAGAACAGCCTCTGATTTTTTCGGCGAAGGTTGATGTACAACCCGAAGTGAAAATGGGTCAGTACACAGGTTTGCAGCTTCAAGCAGAAGAAGCTAAGTATGATGAGGGTCAGGTAGATGAGGTATTGGCAAAATATCGATCGGACAAAGCTACTTTAATCCCCGTAGAAGGCCGGCCGGCTCAGTTGGGAGACACGGCTTTGGTTGATTTCGCCGGCAGATTTGCGGAAGCACCAGAAGGCGAAACTCCCGCAGAAATTCCCGGTGGCGAAGCAGAAGACTTCCAAGTAGAATTGTCGGAAAATCAGTTTGTACCGGGCTTTATCCAAGGCATGATCGGGATGAATCCAGGAGAAACGAGAGAAGTTTCTGTACAGTTCCCCGAAGAGTATAGCAGTGAAGAATTAGCCGGAAAACCAGCAGTCTTTACGATTACCCTCAAAGAACTTAAGGAAAAAGAATTGCCGGAGTTGGACGACGACTTCGCCCAAGAAGTCAGCGAGTTTGAAACCTTAGCAGAACTGCGCGAATCGCTCGAAACTCGGTTTAAAGCAGACCAAGAAAACAAGACATCAGCTAATAAGGAAAAAGCTATATCAGCAGCCCTTGTGCAGCTAATAGAAGTGGAAATTCCCGAAACAATGCTCGATCGCGAAATCGATTATTTGTTGAATCAACAAGCCCTCCAATTGAAAAATTACGGCATAGATATCAACCAACTGTTTACCGAAGAAAATATGGGGCCGATGCGGGAACGCTCGCGCCCGGAAGCAATCGAGCGCCTCAAGCAGAATTTAGCTCTGGCAGAAGTAGCCAAGCTGGAATCCTTATCTGTTGAACCAGCAGAAGTAAAAGCAGAAGTAGCAAAAATCAGAAAGCAGTTTCCCAAAGGAGATTTTGACCCCCAAAGGTTGCAGGAATTTGTAGCAGAAGACTTGCTCAAACAAAAAACCCTGAAATGGTTGGAAGAAAAAGGAACAATCGAACTCGTACCTGAAGGCTCACTGACTCCTGCAGCAGCAGAAGAATCAGAAGAATCGGACGCTGAAGATTCAGCAGAAGCAGCCACGAGCGTTGAAGTGGAAGTCGTAGGCGAAGAATAGGGCGCAGAATCAAAGTAGTAGGGACAGCGCACGCCAGCCCTTCTTCGTGTAAACAAACACGTTAAACCCGCAGTCCGGCAGGGGTTTAAACCCCTGCCTCAAAGCGCAAGTCCTCGCTATGAGGACTGAATAATTCATTAGTCCTCATAGCGAGGACTTTAGCTATAAGCCCCGTGGAATTGATTCCCTGGCGGACTAGCGGGCCCACTGGTGGACTTGGCAGGCTGAAAGCTTAAGTGGACACTAATTGGCTCTTGGAGTGTCCCTAGGGCGGGGATCGGGGGTATCTGAAGTGCGATCGAATTTTACGTTCACTGTCGAACTACTGTTGAATTTGAGTTAAATAGTCACAAGATTTTTGCTCGACTATGCCCTGTTTGGCCAATGCCCAATTCCCCATTCCCCCCATATCTGTTCAGAAGAGGCATAATAGTTAAAAGCTGGCGGCTTAATTTAAAGCTTTCATCAGCAGCAGCAAATTGTCTAGAATCCTTGACTGGTGTCTTATGGTTGTATCTCAATCTTCCAATTACCTAATTACAAGCTATAACGATTTTGATGTCAGTTCCAGCCCCAGCAATGTAGTGCCGATGGTGCTAGAACAGTCGGGGATGGGCGAGCGGGCCTTTGACATTTACTCGCGCTTGCTGCGGGAGCGAATTGTGTTTTTAGGAACTCCCGTAACCGACGAAGTTGCTGACTCAATAGTGGCTCAGCTATTGTATCTAGATGCCGAAGACCCAGAAAAAGATGTCCAAATGTACATTAATTCCCCCGGCGGCTCGGTGACTGCCGGCATGGCAATTTATGACACAATGCAGCAAATCCGCCCGGATGTGGTGACGATTTGTTACGGTTTGGCAGCGAGTATGGGCGCATTTCTGCTGACAGCAGGAGCTCACGGTAAGCGGATGTCTCTTCCGAGTTCCCGGATTATGATTCACCAGCCGCTTGGAGGCGCTCAAGGTCAAGCAGTTGATATTGAGATTCAAGCCAAAGAAATCCTTTATCATAAGCGTAAGCTGAATCAACTGCTAGCGCACCACACAGGTCAACCGATCGACAAATTAGAGGCGGATACAGAGCGCGACTTTTTTATGTCAGCCGAGGAAGCCAAAAATTACGGTTTGGTCGATCGAGTTATCGAAAAGGAAAACCTTCCGACGGCGGGAGAGAATGTCACTGCACTGAATTAAGAGGCTGTTATGTCTAAGTACGACTCCCATCTAAAATGTTCGTTTTGTGGCAAGTCTCAAGAGCAAGTACGCAAGTTGATCGCAGGGCCCGGGGTGTATATCTGCGACGAATGCGTAGACTTGTGCAATGAAATTTTAGATGAGGAGTTGTTTGATTCGAGTGCAGTACCCGCAGCGGCGGTGGCCCCGAAGCAGGAAACGACGCAAAAGCGCCGCGCTACTTCGGGCAAAAGTATGTCGCTGAGCCAAATTCCGAAGCCGAGGGAAATTAAAAATTATCTCGACGAAAATGCGATCGGGCAAGATGAGGCGAAAAAGGTGCTCTCGGTGGCAGTTTACAACCACTACAAGCGCCTCAGCTTTATCCATGCCAAAAATAGCGGCAAGCACCCGCCGGAAGAAGTAGAACTGCAAAAATCGAATATTTTGTTAATCGGGCCGACGGGCTGCGGAAAAACTCTGCTGGCTCAGACTTTGGCAGATATGCTAGACGTGCCCTTTGCGGTGGCTGACGCGACGACGCTGACGGAAGCGGGCTATGTCGGGGAAGATGTGGAAAATATTTTGCTGCGGCTGCTGCAAGTGGCAGATATGGACGTGGAAGAGGCGCAGCGCGGAATTATTTATATTGATGAAATTGACAAAATAGCCCGCAAGAGCGAAAATCCTTCGATTACGCGGGATGTTTCTGGGGAAGGCGTGCAGCAGGCGCTGCTGAAAATGCTGGAGGGGACGATCGCCAATGTACCTCCCCAAGGCGGGCGCAAGCATCCCTATCAAGACTGCATCCAAATTGATACCAGCAATATCATGTTTATCTGCGGGGGCGCTTTTGTCGGTCTAGAGAAAGTGATAGAGCAGAGAACGGGCAAAAAGTCAATGGGCTTTATTCAGCCCGGAGAAGCTCAGCCGAAGGAAAAGCGGGCTGCTGATGTACTCAAGCAACTGGAACCGGATGATTTGGTGAAGTTTGGGATGATTCCTGAGTTTATCGGGCGGGTGCCGGTGGCGGCGGTGTTGGAACCGCTGGATGAGGAAACGCTGATGGCGATTTTGACGGAGCCCCGAAATGCTTTGGTTAAGCAGTATCAAAAGCTGCTGAAGATGGATAATGTGCAGTTGGACTTTAAGCCAGAGGCGATTCGGGCGATCGCCCAGGAAGCATACCGCCGCAAAACTGGAGCACGGGCGCTGCGGGGAATTGTCGAAGAATTGATGTTGGATGTGATGTACGAGTTGCCGTCGCGCAAGGATGTCGCCCGGTGTACGATTACTAAGGAAATGGTCGAGAAGCGATCGACGGCTGAGTTGTTGGTACTTCCCTCTTCCCTACCCAAGCCAGAGTCAGCTTAAAAGTAGATATTCACAATCACTAGGTGACTATAATTCAACCTAAAACTTTTAGGGTATTAAGAAACCTGGAAGGGCGGCCACTCTTAGCAGCGCCCCTACTAAAAAAACCGGGTTTCTCGGTTTTTTTTAGTGATCTTTTTTTTAGTGATCTATAGCAATCATCGCATCATTTGTGAATTTCTTACTCCCTCCCCTTGGTAAGGGGAGGGTTGGGGTGGGGTAAAAAATTTACGACTCCTGCAAGGATTGCTATCATTACCAATCTATAAAATCATCCTCACCTAACTCAGAAGATAACTCTGGAAAATCCGGTTCCGATTCCAATCTAAAAGTTTCCGACTCCCAAATCTCCAAGTCATCCGACAAATCGACTACTTGCCCGTCAAACATATCAGCCCATTGCCTAGCCCTATTCGCGACATCTCGCGCGTCATCACGCACCGCTATAGCCTGAGCGTTAAAGTCAGTTTGAGAGTCTGTAGAACCGTTGGTGGGCGATCGCGATTCGGAAATTGCCGGCACATTAACAGCGGTATTTTCAGTCGCAGGCGGGTGTTTTTGTTCTTCTCTACCCTTCCCCAAAAAATCATCTGTAATCTCAGAAGCCGCCGACTTCTGCACCTGTTGGCCCGCATCATCCGCAGGATGAGAATTGCTGGCATTTTCGCCACCACGTCCGTTAGAAGTTGGCAAATTCTTGGTGCGGGAACTATTAGTTTCAGCGGGATTTGTCAAGCCCACCTTTACTGTTACTCGACGGTTAAAAATTTGCAAAAAAGCTTCTGCAATATTAGCTACTTTGTCTTTAACCATATTGAGCAACGGCTGCGAACTAATCTTAACATAAGCAGTATCATTGCTAAAAATTACTAGCTGTCCATGTTGACGAAGCAGCGATTGAGTTCCATGGGGCCGCACGCGGTCAAGTACCTGTTCCCACACTCGATTTAAATCGATTTCATCGCCTGAATTAGCCGGGGAATAATTTGTTTGATTCGTTTCCGCAGTTGGTGCAGGTGCGGGAATTGCAGCAGGAGGTGTGCTTTCTATTCGATTAGCCACAGGCGGCGAAGTCGGCGGAGAATTTTGCGAATTGGGAACAGAAGATTGTTCAATATTAGATGTTTGACTTCCTCCCGATTGTAGGGGCGGTGCCCCCGTGCCCGCCCTTGGTTGGGGGGGGTAATTTTGTGGTGGTTGAGCAACATTTTTCGCTGGTTCGGCTGTTGGTTGCTGCTGAGTTCTAATTGCTGATGGCAATAATCCCAACAGCGTTACTTCCAGCCACAAACGCGGCTGAGTGGTGTTTTTAATTTGCACTTCGTGGGTTTGCAAATGTTTCTGACCTGCCAAAATCAACTCCGCATCCCAATGGCGGGCAAAATCCCCCAGTTTTTCCCAAGTGGCCGATGTTAAAGCTACTAAATCTGACCGTTTCGGGGCAGCTTTGGCTATTAGCAAATCTCGGTAAAAGCTCGCGAGACTTTGCAGCACGATTAGCGGTTCTCGGCCGCGATCCATTAGGTGACGAGTCATGTCTATTAGTGCTGTAGCATTATCTTTATCAATAGCTTGCAGCAAATCCATTAAATCATTTTCAGGAACTGCACCGACTAAATCCCAAACTTTTTCGACTGTTACTTGACCTGGAAATAAGCTCAGTTGGTCGAGCAAACTTTCGGCATCTCGCAGACCTCCTTGGGCGATTTGAGCAACCATTTGTACTGCATCACTGGCAATATTGATGTTTTCTAATTGGGCAATTTTGTGCAAGTGAGCAATCATTGCTTCGAGGGGGATGCGGCGAAAGTCAAATTTTTGGCACCGAGAAATAATAGTTGGTAATACTCTTTGTGGGTCGGTTGTGGCGAGGACGAATACAACGCGATCGGGCGGCTCTTCTAAGGTTTTTAATAAGGCATTAAATGCCTGGGTACTGAGCATATGAACTTCGTCGATTACATATACTTTATAGCGGCACTGTACGGGCGAAAATTGAGCTCGTTCGATCAAATCCCGAATGTTATCTACTCCGGTGTTGCTGGCGGCGTCAATTTCGATGACATCTAGTGTGGAACCTCGGGCAATTTCTTGGCAAACGTTGCATTTGCCACAGGGTGTGGGGGTGGGGGCTACCGTAGAAATACAGTTGAGGGATTTGGCGAAAATTCGGGCACTGGAGGTTTTACCGGTGCCTCTGGGGCCGGTGAATAGATATGCTGGTGCTATGCGCTCTTGTAGGATGGCGCTGGTGAGGGTTTGGGCGATCGCCTCTTGACCGACTAATTCGGCAAATGTCTGAGGGCGATATTTGTGGTGCAGGGGTTCGTAGGTCACGATCGAATATTGGTGGTATTAGCTGTAATCTTAGCTAAGGAGACGTTGTTCGATCGCAAAGAGAGCTCGACTCTCACAGCAAGCCGCCCGGTGGGCTTGCACGGGGGGAGTGAGCCAACAGTAGGAATTAGCACTCTTCAATGTCCGCCCCTCGATCGTCCGGGCGATCGACTGTTCTGCTTGATGTTTTCCGCAGCTCGCTTCCAGAGTTAGTATTAATTTATGTGTATTTCTTTTTATTTTTCTAGAAAAGGAGACCCCCGAACCAACATTTTTTTTAGCTGTATTGGTATAATATCTTACAGACAATTCACCATTTCTATTGGCCAGTACCAGCGCACGATTTTCCGATATTTCGGAAACCTGCTTGCAGTTAAAGATAAAGTATTAATTAGAGGGTGCGTGCTCCAGTTGCAGAAATCCAGTTGTACCAAGATGATGGTGGAATGATGTCAATGTTGGTTGATCCAGTTGCACTACCAGCTCTACTCTGGAGTCCTGTATAAATATAGCGTCAAATTTTACCCTTTAAAAGCCCATGTCAACCCAAATAATCCTTGTAGAACCAAGGTTGGCAGTAGCCTCTCCCAAACCTAAACAGGCTAAACCTGGAGATCCGTCCTCAGACCAACTCTTCATGGGAGCGTCGGGATTACTGTTGTTATTGCTTATCGGTTTAGCTGTGTTTACCAAGCTAAAACTCGACGATTTGAGCAAAAAGCTCAAGTTTGAGGAGTTTAGAAATCGAGAACTCCAGAAAAAATACAAAATGGCTCTGGAAACCATGTCAAAGATGGAAAAGAATCCCGACCTTATCCACTCGCGAGACTTTAATTTAGACTACCTGAGAATGCGAATGGCGGAAGAAGTCTTTCACTTTGCCATTGTGAATCAGATTAAGGTAAAAGTCAAAGAGAAAATTAGTATTGCCCTGCGTCCGACTCAGGCTGCAGTGGGAGATAAAAACGGGAATGCCGGCAGTGGCAGGCAAGTGGATTCGATGTTTGATATCGAATACGAAACTGGCGATCCGGCGGTAAAAATAGAAAAACGAGTGCTGTTTCGGATTCAAATTAAGCTGATGAAACTGCCGACTCAGGCTACATCAGCGACAATTAATCAAATTATTGACTGTTTGGAAACTTATCTGAGTCCTTCAGACGACCACGACAGTTGGCAGCCGACAATTCAAGGTCGCATCGTTCATATTGAGTGGGATCAAAAAGCCAAGCCGACGCCGATGTTGGTGCTGGAACAGTCGAATGAAGGGGTGAATGTTACCTTTAGGACTACGAGAACGCCTGCGGGCCGACCTGCAAATGACCTTGAGAGCCAGTTGACAGGAGCGAAAGGCCAAAAAAACGGCAAAAGTAGTTCTAAAACTCCAGCCAAAGGTGCAACAAAAAGTCCTGCCAAGGTAGGAGGAAAGCGTCCCGGTTCTCGGAAATAAGTTGAGGTGGATTAATATTATTTTCCCGAAAGAACGCCTGTGGCAGCCGCTGTTGATGTATCTTGTGCGAGGTAGCCGTCTTCCATGTGAATAATGCGATCGGCTATGTCTAAAATGCGGTTGTCATGGGTGACAAGCAAAATAGTGCTGTGCTGTTCTTTGGCTAAACCTCGCATGATTTCTACCACATCTCGACCTGATTTACTGTCTAGTGCTGCTGTGGGTTCGTCTGCTAATACTAATTTCGGCTGGCTGACTAATGCGCGGGCGATCGCAACTCTTTGTTTTTGGCCGCCCGAAAGACTGCTTGGGTAATAATCTATTCTGTCTCCCAACCCCACAGCTTCCAGAATCCCTTCTATTTTATCATTAGTTTCTTTGTGAGAAAGATGGTTGTGCAGGTCGAGGGACATTTGCACATTTTGCCTAGCACTCAAGCATTTCAGCAAATTATGAGCTTGGAAAATATAACCGATGTCGCGACGGACTTGTACTAATTTATTTTTCGGCGTTCCCCGCAATTCTTGGTCGAGAATTTTCAGACTACCTTCTTGGATAGATCGCAAAGCTCCAATCAAGGTTAACAATGTTGTTTTACCAGACCCAGAAGGCCCCGTCATCAGCACGATTTCGCCCGGATAAATTTCGAGGTTGATGTCAAATAATGTCTGTTTGCGAAGTTGACCTTCGCCGAAAGAATGGTTGAGATTTTTAATTGAGACAACTGGTAGAGTGTTCATGGTTATTAGTTATTAGTTATTAGTTATTAGTTATGAGTGTTTTTTTATTTCATAATTCCTCATTCTTTAATCCGTGTATCCGTGTCAGAATCCGTGTCGTGCCTTCCTTCCTTAAAAAATATCCGCCGGATCTGCCGCCTGCAACTTCCTAACCGCGATCGCCCCTGATACAGTACACATAATAACTGTCATTGTAAACACAGTTACAACTTTTCCCAAAGTCATGTACATCGGCAAACTCGTAGCAGTTCTCGCTAAATTGTACAGCACCATAGAAATCCCAAGCCCTGGCAAATAACCAAGGATTGCCAAAATTAAAGCCTCTTGAAAAACCACACTCAAAAAGTAACTGTCTTTATATCCCATCGCCTTTAACGTAGCGTATTCTGGCAAATGGTCATTAACATCAGTATAGAGAATTTGATAGACAATCACGATTCCAACGATAAACCCCATTGACGCGCCGAGAGTAAAAATAAATCCGATCGCCGTGCTTTCCTCCCAATATTTTTTCTCAAAAGCTACAAACTCTTCTTTAGAAGCAATTGTCACGTCTTGCGGTAAACTTGCCCTCATTTTTGCAATCACTGCCTTGACATCAGTTCCCGGCTGCAAGTGAACAATTCCGACATCAATTAAGCCTCTAGTTCTTCTACTGTGAAAAATCCGCAGAAAGTTCAAATCGCTGGTAATAATATTGCCATCTGCACCGAAAGATGCTCCTAAAGTAAATAACCCCTCTACAGTAACGCGACGGTTATCTATTTCAGTTTCCACAGGCTTTCCCTGGTTGAAATAGTCTGCTACTGGCCCAAACTCCGGGCGGGAAGCTCGATCGAATAAAACGACATCTGAAATTTTGATTTTGTCCAAATTATCCTTAACTTCCGGCAGCTCAAAGATGGGACGAGCGGGGTCAAAACCGATTACCATCAGTTGGCGGGTATTGTTTTTGTCGGGTTCGGGGTTTTTCCACAAACCAAAGCCTAGATATACCGGGCTGATTCCGGTAACGCCATTAAAACTCAAAGCTTGATACAAACGCCGTTGGGGAAAACTTTTCATGGCTATTAAAGCCGTTGACTGGGTGCTGGTGATAAAAATATCCCCTTTTAATTGCGAGTGAAAGCTGATGGAACTTTCAAACAGCGCATCTCTAAATCCAAACTGGATAAACATCAGCAAGTCGGCAAATCCAATGCCGGCTAGCGCGATTACTAAGCGCATTTTTTCGCGAGTTAACTGTGCCCAAGCTAGCGGTATTTTTGCCATAAGAGTCAATCAATTTTAGATTTTAGATTTTAGATTTTAGATTGGGGATTTTGGATTGAATAATTTTAGGATTTAAGCACGGGTGTTGAGAAACCGGGTTTTTTACCCTTATATTTGATTCACACCCTTAATCTCGGTAAAAAACCCGGTTTCTTGAGTCCCCATGCGTCAGTTTTGTCAACGTAAAATTTAGATATCTATTTTAACTTCAACCTGCAAGTTTGTTAGGGTTGCAACTTTCTTGCTCGATGCCGGATCGAGGCGAATTCTTACTTCGATAACTCTCGCGTCGGTGTCGGCTGCGGGGTCCGTATTGAGGACATCTTTTTTGCCGATTTGTTTGCCGATGCGAGCGACTGTCCCTTCCAAAGTGCCTGCAAAAACGGGGCTGGTGACTGCTGCGCGCTGGCCGTTTCGCACTTTGGCGATGTCGGTTTCGTAAACTTCTGCTACGGCATACATTTGGTCGGTGCGGCCTAGTTCTACGATGCCGTCTTGAGTGTTGACACGTTCTCCTTGTCGGCTGTGAACTTTGAGAATGTAGCCGGATACGGGTGCTTTGACGTAGCTTAAGTTTAAGTCTACTTGAGCTTTTTGTCTGGTGGCGATCGCACTTTCGACGGCTGCTTGGGCCGCTTGCACGTCTTCGGGGCGTACTTCGGCAATTTGGTCTAGATTTGCTTTGGCTTGATTGATTTCTTCTTGGCCAGTTTCTGCTTTTTGTTTGAGTATTGCTTCGGCTTGATTAATTTGTTCTCTACCTGTTTCTATCTTTTGATTTAAGGTGGCTCTGGCTTGGTTAATTTCCTGCCTACCTGTTTCTAACTTGCGTTTGAGATTAGCTCGCGATTGATTGATTTCCTGCTGGCCTGTTTCTAATTTTTGTTTGATTGTTGCTTTAGTTTCGACTATTTCCTCACGCAAAGTTTGCACGGTTTTTTCTAATATAGCTTGCGCTTCTTTAACTCTCTGGCGAGCCGTCTCTACTGCTAAGCGTTTGGTGTCGTAGGCGGAAGCAGAAATCGCGCCTGTTTCGGAAAGTTCTTTATTGCGTTGTTCCTCGGCTTCAGCGTTGGTTAATTCGGCTTTTAGCCGATCGACTGTAGCATTTTGAGAGGCAATTTCGCCGCGCAATTGAGCTTCTAACCTAGCCAATTTGGATTGCTGCACCTCTGTTTCTCTGTCTAGTTGTGCCTCAAATTTAGCAAGATTAGCTTGTTCGGCTTCGGTTTCTCTTTGCAGTTGTGCCTCAAACTTGGCGACGTTAGCTTGTTCGGCTTCGGTTTCTCTTCGCAGTTGAGCTTCTAAGCGGGCGACATTGGCTGCTTCGCCTTCGGTTTCTCTTTGCACTTGTGCTTCAAACTTGGCAACTTCTGCTTGTTGAGCGCCGACAACGCCTGTTTTTGCGCCTGCTTGAATTTTCGCTAATTCTGCTTGTTTGACTTTGACTTCTTTGTCGGCTTGTTGGAGGATTGCTTGGAGCCGATCGCGCGTATCGAGAACTGCTATGATTTGTCCTTGACTGACTCGATCGCCCTCTTCCACCTGCAACTGTTCAATTCTTGCTCCCTCCGACGCCGAAGGGGCCGACAATTTGATAACTTCCCCCTGGGGAGTCAACCTACCCAAAGCGGTAACGCTGTTGCGGGTGGCGACGGAAGTTGCAACCGCCGTTGCAGCCGCCGCCTTTAACTCTTCGGCTTTTCTAATTTGAGATACTTGCCAAAAACCGACTCCTGTGGTAATGAGAGTGGTCGCGATCGCTAAACCGATGATTCCTCGCCCTGGGGGTTTTAAAAATGATTTATCCTTGAGCCGTGATTCCTTTACCATTACTTATAAAGTAGGTGATTTCCTGATTAAGTTTTTTCCCCCTACTGTAAAGTATTGTAAACAATTTTCAGCTATTTAGGGATATCAAAAAGCACCTCGGTCATGTAATGTTCTGCCCAATCTTGACCGAAAGCTTTTTCGAGTACGCGGCGGGTTTTGTCGTTTTGCTGCTGCTGGGTGCAGTAGTAAATTTGAGCGTCTAGAATTTCCGATGCTTCGGCGGCAGAGACTGGTTCGGAAGCGACTGCGTGTTTGCAGTGAATTTCAACGTAGGATTCAACAATATCCAAAAACCGACTGTTTTCTTCGATCGACTCTGGCCGCACAAACAGACAAAATTCTGAGAAAATATCCCCCCATTCGGGAATTGGGCGGGGACAAGAAAATTGCTGAATCGGCAAAATTTCCAGTTGGGTTCGGTAGGTTTCCGACAAAGTTCGATCTCGATTGAGGGGAGAAAGGTCTGCGATCGCGGCGCTAACTTGGCCTTTGCCTGCTACGATATCCGTACCGAACATCGGCAAAGCATAATTCGGTCTGGGAAACATCACGCAGTGCAGAATGTCAAGTACCGGCCCGACTTTAGCGAGTTCGAGGTGTATTTTGCGGAACTGGGGCGTTTGATAGCAGCGGTTTTCAATGATCAGTTTTTCTCCTTCCAAGCGGCCTTCTACGTATCCCAACTCAGCGGGCAGGTGGTAGGGTTCGAGGTCGAGATAGCGGTGCCATACTGCTTCCATCCGGTCTGCTAAATCGCGGATGAGATGGTGCTGTTGCTCGCGCAGAGAAGGCTGGGATGTTTCTAACATTCTTATTTATCGTGCGATAGCTTAATTAAACTTGATTCTACTGTTGCAAGATGCAGGAAAAAAGGTAGATACTTTAACAATATCAGTAGATTGACTTAAGATTGACTTACGATCGAGCAAGTTTTAGAGGAGATTTTGTATGTTTGGTCTGGGATTGCCCGAAATGGGCATTATTGCGGTGGTGGCCATACTAATTTTCGGCCCCAAGAAGATTCCTGAGTTGGGAAATGCTTTGGGGAAAACGCTGCGGAGTTTTAAGGAAGGGGTTGGTCAATCTGAGGATGAAGCTGTTGAGAAGGAGAAGGAAAAGGAGGAAAAGAGCCAGTCTGGGGATTAGATAAATTAGGGATCGTTCGATTTTAAAAATGCGATAGATTCTGGGGAGAGAAGGCGATCCACTAATTTTAAATGTCAATTAGTTGTCGCCATTCTCACATAATAGAGCTTCTAGATCGCGGTAGCCACTCAGCAGGCGTTCAACTGCAATCCCATTTTCAAGGGGAGGGTAGAAGATGATATAGTTTCCAATAGCAAAACCGCGCAATCCCGGTGCTAGTTCTTCATAACTCCGTCCCATTCTAGGAGATTTTGCAATTAAATTGCATTGGTTTCTAAAGGTTTCAACAAAACGCCTCGCTGCTGCAATATTATCGCGAGCAATATAATTTTTAATCTCCCTCAAATCATACTTAGCTTGAGTGCTAAGAAAATACCTACTCATTGATTTCCCGCTCTTCTAATTCTATTTCTTCCAGAAGTTCTGCAACTACTTCTTCGCCATCAAAAGTTTCTCCTCTATTCGATTGCTCAATACCAACAGCCACTTCTCGGCGAAGTTTTTCGATCCGCATTTGACGCTGCATATCTCGCTCTTCAAGCAGTCGCAATGCTTCCCGAATTACTTCACTAGCCGATAAATACCTGCCAGTGTTGACCTTTTGCCGAACAAATTTTTCTAATTCAGGTGTCAGCGATACATTCATAGCTGAGTTGAGGTTGTGATGTATTTAAGCAGATTTTAGCAGGAATGTCAAAGTTTGTCAAACTTTGTTATGGCTGAGATATAGCAGGCTTTCCAAAAAGTTGCAGGGCGGGTTTCACCGACAATAATTGGGGAAAACCCGCAATCTCCTAAACCCGAAAGATCCCAACTATAAAATCTTTACGAATTAGGAAATTTTCGTTCTCTCACTTCAAGGGAATAATCTTTCACAGCTTGGGTAATTGTTTCTCGCAAATTGGCGTAAGCTTTAGCAAAAGGCGGCTGTTTTTCCGAAAGTCCCAACAAATCAGAAGTAACTAAAACTTGACCGTCGCAGTGCGGCCCGGCGCCGATACCAATGGTGGGAATAGTTAATTTTTGGGTAATTTGAGCGGCTAAGTCTGCGGGAATGTGTTCTAAGACGATCGCAAAGGCACCGGCTTCTTGAAGTGCGATCGACTCTGCTAGGATGCGATCGGCTGCTTGGGCCGTTTTTCCTTGTTTTTTGTAGCCGAGTTGGTGTACCGACTGCGGAGTTAAACCGACGTGTCCCATCACCGGAATTCCGGCGGATGTTAGCTGCGAAACTGTGGCGGCCATTGCTGGATATCCACCTTCCAATTTTACAGCTTGAGCGCCGGTTTCTTTCAAAGCTCTCCCGGCCGAGTGCATGGCTTGCTGGGGACTTTCTTGGTAAGTCAAAAACGGCAAATCGACCACAATTAATCCTTGTTTAACTCCACGACGCACTGCTTTAGCGTGGTGCAGCATTTCATCGAGGGTTATGGGTAGGGTTGTGTCGTAGCCTAAGACTGTCATGGCGAGGGAATCGCCGACTAGGATGATATCTACGCCTGCTTGATCGATGAGTTGGGCGATCGCATAATCATAAGCTGTCAGGGCAACAATTGACCGCCCTTGTTGTTTCCACTGAATTAATTGATGAGTAGTGACTGACATTTTAGTGCAAAAATATAATATTATCTGTCTTCTACAAAAACATCCTCAAAGTCTCTATAACCACTCAACCCTTTCAATTTGGATACCATTTTTAATAACGCGGTAAAAAATTACATATTTATCTACAGGGAAACTGCGTAGAGACGGTGCTAATTCCTCACGACTGCGCCCCATTTCTGGAAAATCTGCTAATAAACGAAATTTTTCCTGAAAAACATTAAGAAAATGGTTGGCTGCATTGGCGCTAAACTGCAACAGATAGTTCGTGAGTTCCCTTAAATCTTGCTTGGCGGGGGCACTCAAAGTGTATCGACTCATTTTTCACCCTCATCGGCTTGCTGAATCTCCTCACGCAGTTCTCTTAACACTTCTTCACCATCAAAAACCTCTCCGCGATCGGAAGCTTCAATTCCAATCATTATTTCCTTGCGGAGTTCCTCTAAACGCACCAAGCGTTCCATTTCTCGTTGTTCTAGCAATCGTAACGCAGCCCATACCACTTCAGAAGCTGATGAGTATCTACCGTTGTTGACTGTTGACTGAACAAACTGCTCTAGTTCGGGAGTTAAGGATATGTTCATTACCTTGAGTCACCTATTTGAGTCAACTACTATTTCCCATAATAACAAAAAACTATCAAATTTTGCGATCGGGATTTTAAACAATGAATCAGAGACAAGTAAGCTCTAATGTAGGTATAGCCAGAATTTAACGTTAATAATTTAGATTTTACACGCGAATATAGCTTTGCATTCCCTCCGCCGGCAAAACAATCAACCGCTGATTTTTCAAGTCCGGTTCTAAACCCAAATCTTCGAGGGGAATTAAGCCCAGTAAAGGTTCTTCTCCTGCGGGAATTTCTACACAATCATACCTGCCTTCTCGTCCAGCTACAGCAAGACTAACATTTTTGAACAGACGAAATTGTCTAGATCCTATTGCAGTATTTCCTTGGATTTCACCAACTAAAGTTAAACCTAACTGAGCGATAATATCTGCTGGTAAGCAGAGTCGAGTTGCGCCTGTATCGACTAAGACATTATCGATGGTGATACAGCGTATTTGCTCTGCGGGGATGAACCCTCTTTCTGCTAGCATCTTGTCTACTTCGTTGGTGACGGTTATTGTGGCGGTGACTCTGCCCATTTTTTTATCCTTTTGTTTTGCTATAGAATGTTTCCGTTGCTTTTTGACTAAATCATATACGATTCAGGGTGCATTTTCTATATTTTAACAATATTTGTAACTGATAGCGCTGTTGTTCTTTATTCTTTAAATTGGATTGAAAAATATGGCCAATTAATAGCAAAAATGCTCTCTAATTATTGAGTTACGAAGCTTCTGCCATTCTTGTTTAGAAACATCTGCACGAGTTTTGTCACCCGATGGATCGCGGATATCCCAAATTGTATCTGCAATCCGATCTAGCGATCGCCCATGATAACGATAATCGAAGTCCCAGAAAGCATCACCGACGCAATCTCCTTGTGTAGTAATCATTTCTCGATCGACTGTACTACGAATAGCATTCCATTCGCGGATGTAGGCAGAAGAATCGTCAGATCGCAATTTTCGACCTCCCAATTGAGGATTCACTCTATAAAAAAACCAATCCGTCAGCCTATCCACAGCTTGAGTTCGTGATTCATAATCGCGCGCTGTAGCACAGTCTAGATTGGAACCACCGAGTACAAGGGATATAGCTAACGCACACACCCCTAAAAACTTCGATTTTGACTTAAGTGAAAGTGATTTAGTTAGCACGATTAAACCCAATAAAAATTATCAATATCCCAGATATAGCTGGTAATAAATCTTTTATTTCCATCCATCTTTAGAACAAAAAATTCCTCCTGTTTTAGGTGCGAGAGTAGATAAACACCAATAACTTTTTCCATCAAACACAACGCCTTTTGTGATATATTGTAACT
Source organism: Microcoleus sp. B4-C2 (assembly GCF_036705265.1). Lineage (NCBI taxonomy): Bacteria > Bacillati > Cyanobacteriota > Cyanophyceae > Oscillatoriales > Microcoleaceae > Microcoleus > Microcoleus sp. B4-C2. The sequence goes on along the minus strand of NZ_JAUBUB010000030.1, from coordinate 23,980 downwards.
CAGATAGAGGTTGCCACGGTCGGTCGATATTAGACTCATCATAATATCGATATTGTTTTCCCTTGACCTCTAAACCCTGAGCCGAACCTCCCAACCAATAACGACCTTCTTGAATTATGTTTGATGACGATTTTTGTTGATTGCTATCTGTCTTTTTCTCAATCCACCAATTCCTCACAAAACGTTTTGTATTTTCAGAACCTCTTGTTGTAGCGACTACAACTAGCAGTTCTCCTTGTTGATTGATAAACTCAAAACGACAAGGCCCCTCTCCTGTACCCGAACAATCCTTAATCTCTTTATATCCTAAATCAAATAGCTCTTTAACCGAACGATCTCTGAGGTTAGGTTGACTTTGTAAGCTGGGCTGCCAGCCTTGTTGAATCAGGATTTGGCGCGCCTCTTTGTATGGCATACCTTGTTGAAGAGGTATTTTTTTGGGGGCATTTACAGAATTTTCAAGGCTGACTTGAACTTTTTTATTTAAAGCCTCGATAGTTGAATTTTCGGGTGGATTATTCAGGTAATTTTTTTTAGTTGTTGTATCGATGTTTGCACTATTTAGGCTGGGAAGTTGTTGCTGTGGGGCAGCATCGGCCAAACTTGTATATCCAATGGCGATTAGTCCCATCAAGGGTGCAATAATTCTGGTTGTAATAAGAGTGCGATCGCCTATCCAATTTTTCATACTCATCGGTTTAAAACCTTTCTTTTTACAGAGTTGTGTAGAGATGACCTCTACTCTAGGAGTTATCTTCGATAAATGCTGCGCTGTAAGGCGATCGAGTCTCACAATCCACAATTGGAAATATACATTTCGCGTCGAATTGCTGACCATTCACTAATGCCGATCCGATCGCTTTTGGGAATGGGCTGTCCGGTTCGTTGAGGATGGCGGCTGTAAAAAATTGTATCTGCAAGTAAATCGTAGGTTTGCTCGTAGGTTTCGCCGTTAATTGTCGTGAATTCCCATCCTGTCTCTTCTGGGGCTGGCATAAAACAGACTTCTTGTACCGACTTAACTCGTGGATCGATCGCTTCGCGCAATCTCCGCCATTGATTGCTATATTCGCGATCGCCCGCTTGGAGTTTGCGATTGTTTAACTGAGGATTAACCCTGTAGAATAAGAAATCAGTCAATCGATCGACGGCTTGTTCTCGCGATTCGGCTTTGGCTAGATTGGGGCTGCTGAGGACAAGGGCGATCGCGATCGCACAAATTATTGATAATCTGGAGACGGGTTTAATTGACAGCGACTTGATTAGCATAAGAGTCTATAAACCGGGTTTTCATGAAAATACTTGGTTACCGTCCGTAGACTCCGCAAAAACCCGGTTTCTTTGGTATTTATGAACATATTACAACAATAACCTGTTGATTTCATGTAACACTTCAGCTAACGTGGGTGCGGAAGAGGCCACAATATTTTCTTCACTCTCTTCATGCTTATGGTGAGGTAAATTAGGTAAATTCAACTTAGGTTTATGGTCAGCATTATCATAACGAAAAATTAGATTTTCCGACGAATTAACATAGTGATATGAATACATATCCCGCTCAACTTCTGTAATTACATAGACAAACTCGCGCAGATGAAGTAATGAGCCATCTGGAAAGTAAACCCTCCCCCGCAAAAACCCGGTATAACTATCACGTTTGGCTTCTGTCAGTTGAAAAGACTCAACTGCTGTACAAGCAGCAATAGCCTCCCGAATTTGCTCAAAATACTCCTCAATGAACAAACTATGCCTCCCTCATTTCACTCACTAATTGAGCTGTGGCTAAATCGGCGGTGATTGTGGCTATAGTGCCATACCGCCGGGACTGCGGCGTTACAAAAAATTCAATACTGTTTAATTCCTTAGCATTATCTTGCAATCTCTTCAGCATCCTAGATTCACCAATCCACTCATCAAAGTCGGGACTATGATGTAATTCATCATTGCTAAACTTGCTTAAAAACTCTTGAGTGGAAAATTGATATTGAGTTTCAAACTCTCTCAATCTCTCCTCAGTGACTCTAATTCCATCGGCGAGTAATTGTAACTCTTTAGTAATCGCATCTGTGACGAAACGCAGGATTGAGTCTGGGCGTTCACAGATGATTTTGATTTCAGCCATTCTTGTGACTCCTTTTGAAGCTTAGATTATTATACCAAATCCGGTGGCATTGGAATTGATATTACGCAAAACAATCATAACCATTACTTCCATCCCAACCACCTGAGCACCGGCACAACTAAATAATGACTAACTCCCAAACAAAGCCCGATCGCACTTCCCAACAAACCAAAAAACACAATCGAGCCCCAAACTTGCAGCCAGCCGAAGGTAACGTTAGACAGTGACAAAATCCCAAAGAAACTCCCCGGAAAAATGTTCCACGCATTCAGCAACAGAAACATTCCCGTAGAGAAAACAGCCACTACCAAAGCGTGAACTAATTGATGGCTCCGCAAACCCATTCCCACAGTCATAGAGGCGATCGCAAAAGCTCCCAAAATAACCCCCTGCACACCACTAGAAGCTGTTGCTTCCATCCAGCACAAACCCGCCAACAAATAACCCTGAGCTCCCATCAATCCAGACAGCCAATACTGTTTTTGCTGGCGAAAACTTCCCGCATCAGTCAAACCGATCGCAGTTCCGAACCCCGCAAATCCAAACAGCAGCACTTCCGGCCCCACAGCGAAAGTCATGTTAGGAATTAATTGCTGCAAACCTTCATTCAGAAAACTGGCAATTTCCGGGCCAATAGGCGAAGCATAACCCAAAACCAAACCGCCGATCGCCCCCGCACTTCCACCAACGGCACCCAGCACCATTTCCCAGCCAGTATCCAGAGAAGCTACCACGATTTGGGCGATCGCGCCGAACAGCGCAACCGTCAAACTTCCCGTTTTTTGCGCCCCCGCCACCACTACTTGCCGACAGAATTCTACAATAGCTTGACCCATGGGGGCGATGGCAATTTTGCCCTTACTCCTAGCATAAATCTCCTGCAAACGCGCCCGAACATCGCCAGCAGTCGCCGGACGTTCCCGCACGTTCGATCGCACCATATCGTCCAACAAATTAGCCAAAGGCGGACTCACAGATACAATGTGGCGCCACCGCAACTCTCCCGTCATCGGATCTTCAATTTCCGCCGGATACTTCCCCGTCAGCAAGTGAATGCAAGTCCGCCCCAACGCATAAAAATCCGTCGCCGGCACCACACCGCCCCCCACAATTTGTTCCGGCGGACTGTATCCGGGCGAAATCAACCGCGTCGAACTCGGAGAATCTTTCCCCACCGGTTCGACACCGCCCATCTGTTTAACTCCCCCAAAGTCGATCGTCACCAATTGCAGTCCGCCCAAACCCTTGCTTAGCAAAACTTGGGGCGATTCCGGGTCTCGCAGCATCAAATTTGAGGGTTTAATGTCACGGTGAATAATCTGACACCTGTGCAACTCCTCTAAAATTTCCACAGCTTGACTCAGCCAACTAAACACCCATTCCTGCGGACATCCTTGAGGGTGCTCGTCGAGAACCTCTTCTAAAGTTTTGCCGTGAATCTTTTCCATTACCAAACAAGGCAGCCGCTTCGCCGCCGGATTTCCCTCCCCGCCTGCAAAATTTTGTGTTTGGACGTGAAAATAACCGTCAGGATCGACTCTAGGGACGCCAGGGTGCCGCAAAAGTGCCAAAACCCAAGCTTCTTGCTCGAACAGTTTCAGGGCTTTCGGGGCCGTTTCGAGCAACACTTTCAGGACGCGCTCGGTTTCAGTTTCTGTGTCCCAGACTGTGAAAATTGCTGCAAAACCCCCGGAACCGAGGCTTTCTAGAGGCACGTAGCGATTTTTTAGTCGCAGGGGAGCTCCGCAACTATGACAAAAATTGTTGCCCCAAGTCTGAGGGTAGGGCCTTGGGCAATCTGGATTGATGCAGTGGACGGCTTTTGAAGGGGGGTGAGGCACAACCAGAGTAAAAATGGGGCTAAATATCCATAGTAGACTTACGCGCCGCTAACGCAGAAACCCGGTTTTCAGCGTGGTCAAATGGCTGTAACGACGGATTTGGTTTGAGAGCACAAGTCCTGTCCATATTATGTGCTATGCTGTCGATTTTTGAGTTGGCGGTCTCCGATTCACGGGATTTTAGATTTTAGATTTTGGATTTTAGATTGCTACATACTGAATAACAGTTGAGATCGATCGGGCGATCGATCTTAACTCCCAACCATAACTTTAGGTATTTCTAACTACTTCCTCCTTGCCGATTACCCATTACAAATTCTGATTTTTAAGTATTAAATTCTTTACATAAACCGTATTGATCCGCTGTTCCGCTTGCTGCACCATATCTTTCGGTCGAGCAAAATTCCCCCCCACTCTGCGATCCCCAGCCTTTCCTCCTGCATCCTTCGCCCCTAGAATTTCATAAGATATGTTACAAATATTTGCTTAATGTAAAGCAAAATAAATAATACTTATGATGATTAAAAGAATATTAAAATTTGAGAGTGACACTTTGTTGATATATTTTTAACAGCCTGCGATCGGGCAAAAAAATTAAGCGAATACTAGGAAGCGAGATATGGCTTACGCGCAAACCCAAACTCAATCAAAGGCTGGGTATAAAGCCGGAGTTCAAGACTATAAACTAACGTATTACACGCCGGACTACACGCCGAAAGATACAGATATTTTGGCAGCCTTCCGCGTCACACCGCAGCCGGGAGTTCCCCCAGAAGAAGCAGGCGCTGCTGTGGCTGCTGAATCTTCTACAGGTACATGGACGACTGTTTGGACAGACCTCCTGACCGACCTCGACCGCTACAAAGGTCGCTGCTACGACATCGAACCAGTTCCCGGTGAAGACAACCAATACATCTGCTTCATTGCTTATCCTTTGGATTTGTTTGAAGAAGGTTCCGTCACCAACTTGCTGACCTCTTTGGTCGGTAACGTGTTCGGTTTCAAAGCTCTGCGTGCTCTGCGGTTGGAAGACTTGCGGATTCCCATTGCTTACCTGAAAACCTTCCAAGGCCCTCCTCACGGTATTACCGTTGAGCGGGACAAATTGAACAAGTACGGCCGTCCTTTGCTGGGTTGTACAATTAAGCCCAAATTGGGTCTGTCTGCTAAGAACTACGGCCGTGCCGTTTACGAAGTTCTGCGGGGCGGTTTGGACTTCACCAAAGACGACGAAAACATCAACTCGCAACCGTTCATGCGTTGGCGCGATCGTTTCTTGTTCGTTCAAGAAGCTATTGAAAAAGCCCAAGCAGAAACCGGCGAAGTCAAGGGTCACTACCTCAACGTAACTGCCCCTACCTGCGAAGAAATGATGGAGCGGGCTGAGTTCGCTAAGGAAATCAAAACCCCCATCATCATGCACGACTACCTGACCGGTGGTTTCACTGCAAACACCACCTTGGCTAAATGGTGCCGCCGCAACGGTATTTTGCTGCACATTCACCGCGCCATGCACGCAGTTATCGACCGTCAGAAAAACCACGGTATCCACTTCCGCGTGCTTGCCAAGTGCTTGCGGATGTCCGGTGGAGACCACCTGCACTCCGGTACAGTTGTGGGTAAACTCGAAGGCGAAAAAGGCATCACGATGGGCTTCGTAGACTTGATGCGCGAAGACCACATCGAAGAAGACCGCAGCCGCGGTATTTACTTCACCCAAGATTGGGCCTCCATGCCTGGTGTCATGCCAGTTGCATCCGGTGGTATCCACATCTGGCACATGCCGGCTTTGGTGGAAATCTTCGGCGACGACTCCTGCTTACAGTTCGGCGGCGGCACCTTGGGCCACCCTTGGGGTAACGCACCTGGTGCAACTGCTAACCGCGTTGCTTTGGAAGCTTGCGTCCAAGCTCGTAACGAAGGCCGCAACTTGATGCGCGAAGGCGGCGACGTAATTCGCGAAGCTTGCAAATGGTCTCCTGAACTCGCTGTTGCTTGCGAACTCTGGAAAGAAATCAAGTTTGAGTTTGAGGCAATGGATACCCTTTAAGGATTTTTGGTTTGAGATTTTAGGTTTTAGGTCGCAAACTTGCTGGGAAGTCTTTATCTTTGAAGAAGATTTACAAGTAAGTTTGCATCCAAAATCTAAAATCCAAAATCTAAAATTTGAGGGAGCTGGGGTCAAAATGGATCTCAAACAAGTTGCGAAAGACACCGCTAAGGTGCTGGCAAGTTACCTAACCTATCAATCCGTGCGGATGGTGGTCGCTCAGTTGAGCGAAACCAATCCTCCTCTGGCAATCTGGTTGAATGACTTTTCCACTAAGGGCAAAATCCAAGATGGAGAAGCTTATATTCAAGAGTTGCTTTTGGAAAATCAAGATTTAGGCTTTCGGATCATGACTGTGCGAGAGTATCTGGCTCACGATGTGACGGAATTTTTGCCAGAAATGGTTTGTACTGGCATTCAACAGGCGAATATGGAACACAGACGCCAGCATTTAGAGCGAACTACGCAACTTAATTGGTCTGTTTCTAGCAGTAATCCTGAAACATCAATAGATTCTGAACCGAATCTGGATAATTTGTCGAGTTAATCGATCGACAAGTGCGATCGAACACACACCTTAGAGATACAAAAAATGAAGACTTTACCTAAAGAGCGTCGTTACGAAACTCTGTCCTATTTGCCCCCGCTGACAGACGCCCAAATTGCCAAGCAACTCCAGTACATCCTGGATCAAGGCTACATTCCCGGCGTAGAATTCAACGAAACCTCTGCCGCTGAAATGCGCTACTGGACTTTGTGGAAGTTGCCTTTGTTTGGTGCTCGCAGCGTCCAAGAAATCATGGCTGAAGTTCAAGCTTGCCGCCAAGAAAATCCTAGCTGCTATATCCGCGTCATGGGTTTTGACAACGTGAAGCAATGCCAAGTGCTCAGCTTCATCGTGCACAAGCCTAACACCAGAGGCTACTAAAAAGTATTGGCTGGCTAATCTAACTTTTAGGTTAACAGTCATTGCAGATTGGAGGCGGAGAATTTTCTCTGCCTCTTTTTTTATAGTTTGCAAATAGCTTTTAACACTTGCAGCAACAAAATTGAAGAGTCGGACTCCATCAGGTTTAGCAAAGGCATTAGGTGATAGGTTGGGTTATTGCCCCCCTGAATATTGACGAACTGATAGTGCATTCCGTTTGTTGTCAAACCCCAGATTGTGTCTTGATACTTTAAATTTTGATAAGCATAGGTTAGCAATTGGGATAAACCCATCAATGCGTTGATTCCAGAATTTTTACTTTCAATCACCAAAACCCAAAAATATGTATCGCTTCTGATAGGTTTTATCCTGTTGACAGCCAAGATATCAAACCGTCCTTTAATGATAGTATCTTCATCTTCAATGCTAATTTCGGCGATGTCTTGTTCTAAACTAATTTTAATCGGGCGGCGGTAGAAGCCAGCTAATCGCATTAGGGGAAAGGTAGTCAGAGCTTTTACCAGTCCTTCAGAAACTCTATCAGTTGAAATGTAGTCATCGAAATCATCCCTAATTTGTATAAGTTCCTCCTTTTCGTGTTCTGTGATATCTTCAAGGGATAACAGAGAGGTAAATGAGTTCGTGTACTGCTTTTGAAAGCCGAACAGACGGTGTACTTCTGCTAATGTTAGGTTTTTGGCATTAATAGTTGTCGTCATATTTTAATAGTTATTTAATTTTTAGTTATAATTATAACATAGACATTGCGGTAGTCAACTTGCACCATTCTTAGGAACAGGCAAGATGCCTGTTCCACAACATATCAAGTTTCTTGTGGGGTATGCCGGAGAGCCGGCCCATATTCTTAGGAACAGGCAAGATGCCTGTTCCACGACATATTAAATTTTTTGTGGGGCGGGCATCTTGCCCGCCCATGAAAGTGACAAATGGGATAACTGCGAACCTAATCTATCCTTTCCATCACAATTCCATCAACTATTTCATAACCCCAATTAGAGTTGCGATTTGCCAACTGCTCGGCCATATCGCATTCGCCTAAATTGCATAGTTCAACTAACTTTTGATATCCTTCATCTCTTGCTCGCTGCAATCTTGACCGCCGCAGTTGTTCCCGAGTTTCCTCAGAAGGATTTGGTCGCTCTTCTCCCAGTGGATTGATTTCGCTAATTCGTTTCATATTTGCTTACTAAAAAGGGATTGATTCGACTATTTCACCGTCTACTATTTCGTAGCCCCAGTCTGGATTTGCAGCGATTTGTTTTTCAACTAGACTTCGGCCGAGAGGAGTTTGGTAAGCTTTTTGCAAAGAGGAAATACTGGGAATTTCGGCGGGAGTTGGCGATGCTGTTTCCGCAGGTTTCGGCAGTGCTGGAATCGGGTCAGATGTGGATTGATTGAGGGCTAATTGCGGCGCGATCGCCCCTAACTTCCGCATTACACTATCCTTGGTGATTTGCGGTTTTTCGTTGAAGGAAGAGGGCAGATATGGTGTGTCAACGCCCTGCTGTTTTGCTTTGAGTGCATCATCGGCAAGCCGATCGCACTTTCGCAGAAATCCCTCCCACAAATCCTTGCCCAAAACCGGGTTTCTCAAATCAGCACGGGCTTTAGAGACTGCTGCTTCCAGCGGTTCGCCTTTGTGCACGTAATACTGAATTCGCTCCTCTTCAAAGGCGGGATAAGGCACTTCCGGCTCGATTTCCCAATCCCGCTGGACTTTCTGACTTTCTCCTAAAGGAATTCCGGCGATAAATTCATCCCAAAAAGTTGAGGTTAAGCCTTTTGTCATGCTGTCAATAATTTTAAATGCCCATCCAGAAGGATTGCCAAATCCTAAATTATGCTCTTGAGCATATGCTTCTAAAGATCGCTGAAACTTGTGCAATTCTTCTTGGGAGTTCCAAGGGCCGCTAAATCGGTAATTTGGGGTGACAGCAACGGCTATTTGCTGGCGGGGTTGCCCAAAATATTTGTCGGTTTTAACTACATGATTTGGGGGTGATGTTTCGCGGAAGATTTCTACAGGGTGATTGTTGTTTTCGCGGCTTGTCTGTGTTATAATTTCTGGCAGATTCGGTGTCCAAAAGTTATTGAGTTTTTCCTCGAAAGCGTCAATGTCCGCCCAGAGTTCTAGGGTGTCGGTGTTGGGATTTGGTAGTTTTTCTTTCAGGAGCGATCGCACTTTGAGCTGCTTTCTCGCTAATTCCTGTTCTTCCTGATTTAAACCCGTTGCTTTTTCTATTTCTGCGCTGTTAGTTTTCACCCATTCGCCGGAGTTGGACTGTTGTGATTGCCATTGCAATAATTGGCAAAGAAAAATACTCGCCACGACTCCGCCGGTGATTTTGGCGAGTTTGGGATAGTAGATGGCGGGGTTTCCTAGATTTCCTAAAAATATTCCTATTTTCATTTTTTATATTCCTAATTCCCTTGAATAGTAGGGTGATTTTCGGCGCACCATACCTCGACTAAACTAGCATTGAAAAACTTAAGATTTTCTTTAAACTCCTGTCTATTCCTGACTGAATGGAGTTTCTAGAGTAAAAACGGGGATCGCTTATTCGATCGCCTGATTGACAGGAATCAGTTAAGCGTAATAATAAATTATTTACTGTACAGCTCCTCCCAAAATGAATCCAGAACGCCAAGAGGCTTATTTGAACTTAATCGAGCGAGTGCTTACCTGTCCCAACGGCCAAGAACCAGAGGTTTTGAGTTCCTGTTCCGATTTAATTGATGCGGGATTTGTGCAAATGCTAATCCAGATATCGGCTTCAATGGCCCGCGAAGGTGACGAAGATACTGCTAATTTTTTAGTGCAACTTGCTCGTTTGCTGGGGAAATCTTTGGGTTTGTCGCCGGATTTGATGCTGGCTGGGTACAGTAGTGGACAGGGGTAGAGAAAAAGTGCGTTAGCGAAGCCCTCGAAGAGGATCGTCTCGTTGTATCATGTTTTGAGAAAAGAGGGCGATTCCCTACCCTTCGGGATAGCTTCGCCTCACCTAATTTTTAAATGCAGCTATGGCTTTACAGTTTATATTCGAGAGGTTCACAAAAATCATCCACCCCAGTTTTAAATACATAAATAATCACCGAAGTCACCAAAATATCAGGGCAAATTTTTGCGGCCACTAAATCTCTAAATGCTGCATTCAATTGTCCGTTTGTCAACTCTTCTTTAACCTCTGATTTGCAGATAGCAACGCGGCATCTTTTAGCCAATCCGTCTAACCAATTTTCCGAGATATTCGGTTCTTGTCCGGCTTGAATTGCTAGAGATATCGCAGCATCTTCGATATTACCTTCGCAATCTTCGATGGCGTCTAGGGCTTTTAGGGCTTCGGGATATTCGGCTAATTGCGAGCGAAATTGGGCAATTTGTTGTGAGGTAATAATCACCATATTATTTTCCTGGGTTCTCTGTTGGTGGGATAACTTTAGCAATTAAAGTGGATATTATAGCATTTTTTGATTGAGATGGGAATTGGGCGATCGAACTTAATTACATTTTCAACTAATATTTTGCACTTCGCAATGGTCGGGCTGGGGCTTAAGCCCTGGTATTAAAGCTTAAGTCCAGGCTATGAGGAGTGATGTTAAAATTAACAAAATGCGGCGCTAAAATAAGTTTGCAGGACTCATATTTTTAGGGAGTTAGGAAAAATGACAACCATTACTTTAAACTTAGATACTGTCGAACTAACAGACGAACAGTTTTACCGTTTATGCCAGATGAATCGAGATTGGCAATTTGAACGGACACCTAAAGGAGAAATCATTATTATGTCCCCCGTAGGCGGAGTCAGCGGCAATCGAAAAGCCTATTTAATTACAGATTTGGGCTTGTGGAACCGTAAAACGCAGCTAGGGAGAGTGTTTAGTTCTTCTACAATTTTTCGCTTGCCTAATAATGGCTATCGAGCTCCAGACGTGGCTTGGGTTAGCTTAGAAAGATGGTCTGCTTTAACAGCAGAAGAACAAGAGAAATTTCCGCCGATTTGTCCTGATTTTGTCATAGAATTGCGATCGCGCCCAGACCCCCTGCGGCCGCTTCAGGAGAAAATGCAGGAGTATCTAAACAGTGGTTTACGCTTGGGTTGGTTAATTAATCCTCTAGACGAAAAAGTGGAGATTTATCGCCCTTCTCGCGAAGTAGAGATTGTACAATTTCCTGTGAGTTTATCGGGAGAAGATGTCTTGCCCGGATTTGTGCTTAATTTGCCGATGATTTGATATTGCATCAAATTTTTCCTGTTTCCAACTCTATTTTCTTCGGACAAATATCATCATCGTACCAACCAGTCAAAGCCACCGCCAAAGCATCCGCCGCATCGTCGGGTTTCGGAATATAACCCAACTCCAACTCCCGCGCCACGGCCTCTTGCACTTCAGATTTATCCGCATTACCGCGGCCGGTCAAAGCTTGCTTAATTTGAGCCGGCGTAAACTCGAACAGCGGCACTCCACACTGCGCCAATACTAGCGTCAAAACGCCCCGCGCTTGCGCTACAAGTATGGTATTTCCCATCTTGTAAAAAAACAGTTTTTCGGCAATTGCTATATCAGGTTTAATCTGTTCAATTACCTCGTGCAAATCGTCGTAAATTGTTTTCAAGCGCTGTCCCATTTCCTGTTTTGGCGTTGTTTGTATGACGCCGCAATCAATCATGGAAACGCTGTTTTTATCTTGTTTGCCGGGGACAATTTGACAGGAAATTGCCCCGTAGCCAAGATTTGCTAAGCCCGGATCTAATCCTAAAATTCGTTTTTCCATTGCCAGAATTAGTAATTGGGAATGGGAATTAGGTATGAAAATTTGGGAAGGTTTCATCACCACCAATTACCCATTACCAATTACCAATTACCAATTACCCCTCAGTTGTTTCTAGGCCGAATACCCGATCGAACACTTTAGTCACTTTATACCCCGAATCTATTGATTCTAGCGGGTCTTTCCGCAACCGGTGCCGCAAACACAGAGTCATCACCCGGCGAATATCGTCCACAGTCACCTCCGTGCGGCATTCCAAAGCCGTGAAAGCTTTCGCAGCCCGATTCGTCACCAAATCGCCCCGCAGCCCGTCTACGTCCAATTCCGCGCAAACTTGGGAGATTTTTACCCGCAACTCTCGATCGATAGTTACCGATTTCAACCTTTCCTGAGCTTCCACCAACTTCTGCTGCATATCATCTTGTTCGTGCTGATATTTCGCGAGAAACTCCGGCGGATTTTGGTCAAAACTCGATCGCTGTTCGACAATTTCCACTCTTAAATTCGGGTCTTTTACAGTCCGAATTTCTGCGTGCATCCCGAATCTGTCGAGCAACTGCGGCCGCAATTCTCCTTCTTCTGGATTCCCGGAACCGATTAAAATAAACTTAGCCGGGTGGCGGATCGAAATGCCTTCTCTTTCAACAGTATTCCAACCGCTGGCGGCGGAGTCGAGCAAAACATCGACTAAATGATCGTCGAGCAAATTGACTTCATCAACGTACAGAATGCCGCGGTTAGCTTTAGCTAAAAGACCGGGTTCAAAAGCTTTAACACCTTCCGACAAAGCTTTCTCGATGTCGATCGTACCGCAAACTCGGTCTTCGGTCGCGCCCAAAGGTAAATCTACCATTTGAACTTTTTTGCGGGCGATTTTAATGTCCGTTTGAGATAAAGTGCGATCGCGCACCTCATCACTCATCAAATCTGGATCGCTGGGATGACTGTTAAAAGGATCGTCAGCCACCACCTCAATTTCCGGCAGCAAATCAGTGAGGGCGCGGATTGTGGTAGATTTGCCAGTACCTCGATCGCCCATAATCATCACCCCGCCAATTTTGGGATCGATGACATTCAACAGCAGCGCCAGTTTCATCTCCTCCTGGCCAACAATTGCAGTGAAGGGAAAAACAGCGCGGCGGGCTGCGGTAGCGGTAACGGTTGGTAGGGCGCCCGCATTTAGGGTATTGCTGACTTCGGCAGTAGGACTCACAGGATAACTCAAAATATAATAATTGCTTGTTTATTGTAGGGGATAAGGGATTGTCTGGGGCGATTCCCTTCGGGATAGCTTCGCACGCGCGTACTTGTAGGGTGCACGCGAAGCACAAAGCCGCTTCAACATCCAAGCGCAACTAAGCTTTTCTGTATTTGCATAGCATCTTTGGGCGGGCTCTCCTGCCCAACCCCTACTCCCCACAAGAGTTTTAAGCAAAATCACCAGTAAATTAAATGCGGGTAGATTGCAAATTTTGGGCGATCGGCAACCCTAATGTAAACTTATGTAACGATTCACCGCGCTTCGCATAAAAACCTCAACTTCCCCCAGATAGATAATTAAGAGCATTTTCAACCAACTATTTTTCAGGGGTAGTATGACTGAACTTAACATCGGGGCATTGACTGGCAGCACAAGCTACACAGGTAGTGTTGACACTACAAATATTTTTGACCTTTACAAATTTAACATCAACAGTCCGGGAAGTTTCCAATTGTCGATCGACAGTTTGAGCGGGAATGCCGACGTATTTTTGTTAAACTCTAGTGGCGCAACACTTTACAGTTCCACCAACGCGGGAACCAGTGCAGAAACAATTAGTGTTGACAGCTTACTAGCCGGAGACTATTCAGTCAAAGTTTTGCAAATCAGTGGCGACATCAAATACACGCTGAATTTAGCACCAACTAGCACTCAAAAATCATCCGACGCAGACACCCTCACCGGTGCACAATCAGATTCTCTACTTCCCTCAAACAGCGCCGAAACTTCGGAAAAACCCACTGCAAACATAGATGTAATTACAGGAACTCCTGTTGATGAAAAGACTGTCACCGCAGAAACAACATCAACAACTACCGACAAACCAGTCACTACCGACTCCGAAACAACTCTCACGTCTGAACCAGAAAAACCTTTAGCAACGACTGAATCTGCGGCAGAAACATCAACAACTACCGAAAAATCAGTCACTACAGACTCCGAAACAACTCTCACGTCTGAACCAGAAAAACCTGTAGCAACGACTGAATCTGCCACAGAAACATCAACAACTACCGACAAACCAGTCACTACAGACTCCGAAACAAATCTCACGTCTGAACCAGAAAAACCTGTAGCAACGACTGAATCTGCCACAGAAACATCAACAACTCCCGACAAACCAGTCACTACCGACTCCGAAACAACTCTCACATCTGAACCAGAAAAACCTGTAGCAACAAGTGAATCTGCTAGCGAAGAACTGCCAAATGAAGAGACTACATCAGCGGGGGAAATCGCACCAGACAAACCACCAACCGATTCAGCAATTTCAACCGCCGAAGAACCCAGCGAAACTGCTGCCACCAACAATCCAAATAGCACAGCAGCAGCCAAAACAGATGCAGTTGCAGTCGAAACTGTTGCCACTCAAGAACCAAAAACAGGCGAGACTGTAGTTACTATTTCCCCAGATGTCAGCAAGCCAGGGGACGAAACAAATACTGACACCAGCGACGGGGAAGAAACAGAGAAAGAGAATTCAACTACTACCGTAGCAACAACTGAAACCCAAAAAGAACCAGAACCGACTACGGACAAAAAGTTAATTTCTCCCTTTACATCGGGGGTATTTACTACCGATGAAACTGGTCGAATCAGTGTAGACTACACATTTGATGGTGGGAGTTTCCAAGGTGAGTTAGCTATTTTCAGCTTAGACGATTTAGACAAATTTGAACCCGGTTCGGAAGCATTCATTAAAGAAGTAGCTGCGCGTTCTTTAAGTAACTCGGTGAAAGGTCATGTAGTGATTAATGATGCTACAGAAGGTGCACGGTTTTCCGGTTTCTTAGGAGAGAATAATGCCAACGAAGGAGTCTACCTAGGAGTCAAAAGTTTTGCCGTAACTGCTGGGGGTAAATATGGGGTGATGTTGGTACCCAACGGTAGTGTCAAGTCTGTGTATGATAATCCGACTGTTGGCGGCGCTCAACGTCCTTTATTTTCTATGGCAATGGCGAATCCTGTGGAGGGATTTCACTTTGGTCAAATTGCGGATGTCACGGGAGAAGGCAATACCTTTGTTATGGAGGATATGCGGTTAGATTCGGGGACTGACAGGGATTACAATGATATCATTTTCCAAGTGCGGGGTGCGACGGCAACAACTGCTTTAGTGGATAGTGTGATTAACCCCGATAAAGAGTGGCGGAAAACTGATTTGGGCAAGGCACTTATTGCTTATGCGAAACCTTACATTACCCCGGAAGCAAAACCAAATGTAGATGCTGAATTATCAGATTTACTGGATGATTTAGAAACGGAAATTCTGAATCCATCAACTTCAGATATAGAGACTCCAAAAACTCCAGCGCCTGCCACTACTACCGACGAAGATACTACTGATGCAGCCCAAGTTGAAACAACGGATCAGGTAGATACAAAGCCTACTACTCCAGCGGTGACGACTGAGGAAGAAGTCAAAGATACTGCGAATAATTCTGGTGATTCGACTCAGGTTGAAACAACCGACAAAGTAGATACAAAGCCTACTACTCCATCGGTGACGGCTGAGGAAGAAGTCAAAGATACTGCGAATAATTCTGGTGATTCGACTCAGGTTGAAACAACCGACAAAGTAGATACAAAGCCTACTACTCCATCGGTGACGGCTGAGGAAGAAGTTAAAGATACTGCGAATAATTCTGGTGATTCGACTCAGGTTGAAACAACCGACAAAGTAGATACAAAGCCGACAACAGATGCGACAACTACACCAACTGCTGGCAAAGATACTGTGGCGGATTATACGGGAAAATTACCAGTTGAAAAAACGCCTATTCCCGTAGCGACAACTGAGGTAAAAGACCAAGTTACCGAAGCACCAGCAACGCCCATTTTGCCCGCAAAATTTACTGTTGAGACAGAAGTTGCTGCAACGACACCAACGGAGAAACTAGAAACACAACCCGAAGAATTGCCAGGAGAAATTCAGGCAGAGGTAGAAACAAAAGCCGAAATTTTGCCAGTAGGAACTCAGAGTAATGTAGAAACAAAACCGGAAGTTTTGCCAGCGGTAGTAATTCAGGCAGAGATAGAAATTAAACCGGAAGTTTTGCCAGCCGTAATTCAGCCAAAAACAGAAACAAAAGCGGAAGTTTTGCCAGCGGAAAGTCTGACCGGGGTAGAAACAAAACCGGAAGTTTTGCCAGCGGAAAACCCGGCAAAAGAGGAATCGAAGCAGGCTTTAGTAACTGAGGGAGAGAAAACTGAAACTACTAAAGTTGTTGTAGCCGCAAATCCTGTAGAGTCGGTGAAGGAAAGTCAGCCAACGGCGGTTGAGAGTAAAGAAACTACAGAATTTAAGCCGTCATTACCGTTGAAACAGACAGATTTGGAAAGTATGCCAGTGACGACTGCTAACAAGAGTGAAGAGTCGCAGACGAAGGAAATAATTGCCGAGACTCCGGCTGTTAGTGATGTGGTGATTCCAAAAGAGTCTTTGCCGAGTTTGCCGATAGTTGATGAATCAACTGAGGATGATTTCGCTACTGTTGAAAATCCCCAACCATCTATTGATGTTTTTCCCACGGGTTCTGAAGTAGATTATTCTATTTCCGCCAATTTGATAGCGCGATTGGAAAGCATGAAACAAAGTTTGACTAACTTGGGAAGTGCCGACGATCCGGGTGGGAATAGCAGCAACGAGACTTTGATTGCCCGTTTGGAAAGCGTGACTCAAAAGTTGATGACTTTCAATGAATCAACTACTGTTTCCGATAAGATTGTGGCTTTAGTCGATCGCCTGGAAGAGACGGTCGATCGACTAACCATACCGCCCATCCAGCCACCATTACCGTCGATTGAGACAGCACAATTCGATTTTTCTGCTGCCGATCAGCCGATAATCGGAGTCATTGACACGGGATTTGCTGGCAACAATCCTGATATTGACTACTCGCGAATTACTTGGGGACAAGACAGGGTAGATGGCGATGCTGACTCCAGATTGGAACCTGGTCAAGGCAACGAACACGGCACTCATGTTTTAGGAATTATTGCCGCCACTCAAAACAACGGTGTTGGTATTGACGGCATTAATGAAAAAGCACCTATTTGGGCTGGAAGGGCGATCGGTTCTGGAAAATGGGCAGATTCATTAGTTGAATATGTTGATTTTGTCAAAGCTTCCGGGAAAAAGAATGCAGTCATTAATTTGAGTATGGATCTTACTCAAGTTAATCTCGATGGTACGACAACAACTCGCTATGAATTTACGCCGGAGGAAAGGAGCGCGATCGAATATGCTCGTCAAAATGGAGTAATGATGGTAGTCGCGGCTGGAAATGACGGTGGCGTCATGTCTGCCTTGGGTCAAGCTTCCCAAGAATTTGACAATATTATTACTGTCGGTGCGGCCGATCGGGTTAATGATGAAATTGCACTTTCTAAAGCTTACGATCGCACAAATTATTCCAGCTACGGTCAAGGTTTAGATATCGTGGCCCCTGGAGGAACTGTTCAGCATCCAGAGTTATCCACAGTGGGTGATGGTGTCGGGACAATGGCCGGGACTTCGGTGGCGACTGCGAAAGTCACGGGTGCTGTTTCGCAAGTTTGGGCGGCGAATCCTAGTTTGAGTTATCGCCAAGTAATTCAAATCATCAAGGATACAGCTACTGATTTAAAGACTCCCAATTGGGATAGCGCGACGGGTGCTGGAGTGGTAAATTTAGAAGCTGCTGTCGCTTTGGCTCTAGCTACGATACCGCAAGAGTATGACGTATCAGCAATGTTAGTTCCTGAAACATGGAGTGGTGAAGGGAAGGTAACACCTAGCGAACGAGCGGCGGCTAGTCCCTTCTGGCCCACTGTCGAATCAGCCAACTTTTCTGCTTGGGTGATGCCGACTAATGGTGCAAATGTACGATCGGGCCCCGGAACTAATTTTGCGATCGTGAGTGTCTCTCCTTATCAAGCAACTATCCAATTTGACGGCTGGACTTATGGGGAGCGCATTCCTGACGAGCAACTAGGAACACCCGATGAGCGGTGGTATCGGATCGCAGGTACAAATAACTGGATGGCAAGTGCAGTTGTTTTCGGGAATGCACCCGGATCTACCCCGCTACCACCTGTTCAAGCGCAGCCACAACCTCTCCCCCCTGCCCTTTTACCCGGACAAGGAAAAGTGCCAGCTAATGCAGGCTCGTTTATAAAGACAGTAGTCAGCAATCAAGTAACCACTCACTACTACCAGAACGGATATTTGATGGTGCAGCCAAATGGGCAGCAAAGTTGGTACGCTTTGGGTTCGAGTGCGTTGCCATTGCTGCCAGTTCCGGTTCCAAAGCCCGTTACAGTATTGCCGTCGCCTCACGGCAGCACAGGGGGGTGGCAAGTGCAATTTTGGAATAACAAAAATCTCTCAGGTAATCCAACTTTTACTCGCGCCGAACCGCCGGGACAATTGCGATTTTCTGCTGGGGGAGTTCCATCTGGAACTGTTGGAATTCCTGCTGATGGCTTTTCAGCCCGCTGGGAAACCACTAGCAATTTTGAAGGCGGTTTTTATAACTTCATCAGTCAGGCAGATGATGGCGTGAGAGTTTACATTGATGGTGTCAAGGTTGTTGACAAGTGGAAAGACCAAGCTGCTGCTCGCAATGATGCTTTTGTCGCCGTACCGAAGGGTCAACATAAGGTAGTTGTCGAATACTTTGAAAATGCTGGAAATGCAGTTAATAACCTGCGGTGGGAAGCGTCAAATCTTCTAAAAAACTGGACAGGTGAATTGCGCCCGGTCGGTTATGATGGCGGAGCCGTTCACGACACTTATCTCAACAGCTATCAGCGCAATGGGGGCATTTCCAAACTTGGCTATCCGATTAATAAAGTCCATCCTTGGGGCCAAGGCTACACTCAAGATTTTGAGGGAGGCTCTGACGGCAAAGGCGCGATTATGAAGTCAAACGCCAACGATAATTCTTACTGGGTTGGCAACGATTTCTGGACAACCCTTTTAGCAACTGGCGGTGCTGACGGTATTTTAAAATATCCGACTTCCGATCGTTACTTCACTAAGTCTGGTCAACGACAAAATTTCCAAGGGGGTGCCGTTCTCAAGTCTAAAAACGGAACCTTCCCTATCTTTGGCGGGATGGCTGGGAAATATTTCGAGCTAGGAGCAGAAAACAGCTTTCTGGGATTCCCGACTAGCGGTGAAATAGGTCTGGGTGACGGTTGGATTATTCAGAATTTTGAGGGAGGTTACATTCTTTATAAAGAAGGAATGCCAACCATTGCTTACAATACTAAGGCAATAGAAAGCTGGCCACCAGATAGCGGTCATGGTAGCACTTCGGACTGGCACGGTCAGTATTGGAACAATAAGAATTTAGTTGGTTCTCCGCAGTGGTCGCAATACGAACAAAAAGGTGAATTGCGGTTCGCGGCTGGTGAAGGGGGGCCGCCCAATACCAGAGGAATTAAAGAAGATAATTTCGGGGCGCGTTGGATTACCACTAGCTATTTTGACGGTGGCATCTACAACTTTATCAATCAAGCTGATGATGGAGTACGGGTTTATGTGGACGGCAAACTGACTATTGACAAATGGAAAGACTCGGCGTTTGAAAAGAAAACAGCTTTTGCAGCTATTGAGCCTGGATACCATCAGGTCATGGTGGAGTATTTTGAGAATGGTTCTGCGGCCGCTAATACGCTGAAGTGGGAACAAGCAAATCCTCCAAAAGAATGGGCGGGCGAGTTCTTCCGAGGGCAAGATTTGAATGATAAAAACTTTGCTGGAAATCGCGGTGGCGGAACGAGTTTCTTAGATAAGGATTGGGGAAATAGCCATGAAGCGGGCGTGCCCATTGGTGACGACGATTTTTCAGATCGGTGGTCAACAACTCGCTATTTCGATTCGCCTGGAGTGTACAAATTTACCAGCCAAGCCGATGATGGCGTCCGCGTTTGGGTGGATGATAAGCTGGTCATTGATAAGTGGGGCAACCAACCATTTGTTAGCAATGAGGTGCTAATTTCGCTGGATAAAGGTCATCACAGAATTCGAGTCGAGCATTTTGAAAATGCTGGGATTGCAGCGAATAAGCTGAGCTGGCAGAAGTTACGATTTTTGCCAATACTCGGCCCAGGTGTCATCGGTTTAGTTCAACAGGAACCTTGGGTGGCTGAGTATTTCAATAATCGAGATTTGAGTGGGGCACCTGTTGTAACTCGCGCGGATCGTTCTGCTACCCCAGGATTGAGTTTAAACTGGGGTGAGGGCAGCCCTGACAGCCGAATTCAAAGGGATAATTTCTCATCGCGACTGACAACTCACCGACAATTGCCTGCTGGCACTTATAAGTTTAAGTTGCAAGCTGATGACGGGGCGCGATTGTATATTAATGGTGAAAAGGTTATTGACCGCTGGAACAATCCGCCTTTTAACGGTCACGAAGTAGAAATTACTCTCCCGGCTGGACTGCATACGCTGCAAGTCGAACACTCGGAAGATGTCGCACCAGCTTATCTGAATTTAGATTGGGATTACTCTCCTAATAGCCTTAATTACCCGATCGATCCTGCTTTGCAGTCTGCCTACAATAGTTTGGCAACTCAGTTAGGTACAAGCGCGATTGGAGTTGCGATTACTCAGTTACCGCCGAATCCTTTGAGTAATAAAATTCAGGAATTCCGAGGTACTTTGGGGCGGGGAGCATTGTTGAAAAAAGCGGGAAGTTCCACTGTTAGCTATGTGTTCGGCAAGTTGTGGGAGGCTTATCAAAAAGCTGGTGGTTCTAATGCTTTGGGTTATCCTTTGTCTTCTCAAAAGGATTTGGGCAATGGCGCTTATGAGCTGGATTTGCCAAATGGGAAGCTGTTCTGGGCACCGGGAATGACGAATCCCACTTACTACGAATATTTCAACAACCGTTTGACTATTCCTGCTGATAGTTGGCGGGGTGAATATTTCAATAATCGGGATTGGGCAGGAAGTCCTGCTATGGTTCGCGGTGATAGTCCTTCAGCTAGTAATTTGCATAAAGAATGGGTGCTTGGTAGCCCTGGGCCTGGGGTGCAAGCTGATAATTTCTCCGTGCGCTGGACGACGAATCGACCGTTTGACAGAGGAACCTATCGCTTTGTTGGCAACCACGATGACGGTTTTAAGGTAGAAGTAAATGGTCAGGTTCCCATTGACAAGATGATAGAAGTTGCAACACAGACAACTGGCTATGGAACTTTTACTCAGCCCGGTCAATATCCAGTGGAATTAAAATATCGGGAGTATGGTGGCGGTGCAACGGCTCAACTTCGCATGGAGAAAGCTTCTGATTTTGTTGTCGGTCTTGAAGCTAACAATAACCAGAGCATAGAATTGCCTGATGTTTTTAATAAACATGGTGGCTATGACCGAGTTGGTGTACCGACTAATAACGTTCATTTGTGGGGCAATGGTTATGTCCAAGACTTTGATGGCGGGGCGAATGGTTGGGGCATTCTGATGCGCCGTCACAATACGACGGTCTTCTATTATGTTTCTGGCAAAATTTGGGAAGCTTATCGTAACACGGACAACGGTGCCCCCGGTTGGTTAGGTTATCCCACTAGCGATCCTTTTCAGGAAGGAGGAGTTACTCGTCAAAACTTTGAAGGGGGTCACATTACTTTCAATGGTCAAACAGCAACAGTCCACCGTCCTGCTCCGCCTGTGCAGTCACAACCCGATCCAGGTGTAGGTGGAGGTGGAAAATATTATCCTGAGTTGTCTTCTTTCAGTGACAATAAATGGGATATACAAAGCGGAGATGATAATCAGTTCCGCTCAGATTCGCCATTTGGTGGCGGAGATCAACGCTGGAAAACAGATGATGCAGTCAGACAAGTTTATACCGATCTTTCCAACGATGTTTTTGGGTATCGCGTTCCCATGACCACAGGTTATGCCTATGACCAAAGCTATTACTCAAGTAATGGAACTTGGCACGCAGGGCTTGATATGGGCGCAAGTAATGGGGCTACAATTAAAGCTGCCATTGGAGGAACAGTTGAGTGGATTAGTGGCTCAGGCGATGGCTACGTTTTTGTAGGAATTAACTCTGATGATGGTCGTCAATGGGTTTATGGTCATTTGAAATCTTCAAGTGGTTTATGGCGGGGTAAACGAATCAATGCTGGTGAAACTGTGGGTTTAGTAGGCTGGTACGGTGGTGCGCCACATTTACATCTTGAAGTCGAAAACGGTTTTGCTTATGGCGGTACACAAGGAGCTATGACAAACCGAGGCATATTACTAGGTGTTACTGTAAGCCCACTTATGGCTTATTGGCAGTGGCGAAACCGATAGTAATGTATTCACAACTAAGTTTGGATTTAGGCCGATCGCACTTCCTCCTTTACCTAAAAGAGCGATCGCCCTTTGCCCAAACAAAAGAAACCGGGTTTTTCAGATCGCCTTTGCCTATACACCGATATCTTGTGCAAAAACCCGGTTTCTGAACCCCCAAGCGATCGTCCTTGTCGGATAAAAAGAGCGATCGCTTTTTTGCCACAAATGCGATCGCCCTTTACTCCTTTTTCTCAACCAAGGGCAATCGCTACCAATTAATTACCGTTAAAATAGTTACCTTTGCGAACTCTCGATCGGCCGTCACCAAACTTGCTGAATTTTGGATTGCCATTGCTGCAATAACCGCATCCGGTAGTTTCAAGCGATGTTGCTGGCGAATTTCAATGATTTTCTCAATCAAAACAGCATCCATCGCCACTAAACCAAGAACCTCCACTCGTTGCAGAAACTGCTCAAAAATCTGACGATCGTCTTGAGTCAACCCCGGAAATACCAGAAACTCAATTTTGCTAATAACTGAAACTCCGATCCAATCCGCATCTTTAAGTAATTCAATGAGTTGAATATTCCCTTGAAGCAAAGCAACGATCGCATTCGTATCCAACACATAGCGATTACCACTCATCGCGTAGATTCCTCTGCATTGTTACTGCATCTCCCTGCCAAGTTAATCGCCCCACCAAATCAGAGAAATCATAGCTAGGTTTCTGCTTCTCCTCTGATGAAACCGGATTCAAAACAACTAAAATTTCCCGTTCTTTTAGCAATCGTAACCCAGCCAGAATAACTTCAGAAGCAGATGAGTACCTACCGTTTTTGACTGTTGATTGAACAAACTGCTCTAGTTCAGGAGTTAAGGATATATTCATGATGTTGAGTCACCTATTTGAGTCAACTACTACCCCATAATAACAAAAATTATCAAATTTTGTTATTTAATATTTTTTGCGATGGGAAGATTTGGCGATATCCTTGCTTGTAAGTGCAGATTAGCGATCGCCCTTAGTTCCTCTTTCTCAAAAAAGAGCGATCGCCCTTTTGGAATTTGTCACAAAGTGCGATCGCCCTTTCTTGCTTTTTCTCAACCAAAGGCGATCGACCTTTTGGAATTAGTCAAAAAGTGCGATCGCCCCTTTGGAATAAGTCAAAAAGGGCGATCGCCCTTTCTTGCTTTTTCTCAACCAAGCGCGATCGCCCTTTTGGAATTTGTCAACAAGTGCGATCGCTCTTTTTGATATGGAAAAGTCGATATCTCTTTTGTTCTGAGTCAAAAAGGGCGATCGACTTTTATTTAAGCTGCCACGATTGCCGGACTCGGAGGCACTAAATCTTCTTCTTGGCAATACTCAAGGTAGCTGGAGATCGCTTCTTTAGCATTGGCGATCGCTTCTTCATAAGTTTTCCCATAAGTACAGGGCTGCATTGCAATTGTTGCAAACTCTGGCAGTGTTACCAAATACAGTCCATCCTTTTGTGGCCATTGAATTAATAAACTATAGCGGTAATTCATTCCTCTGATTCCTCTGCTGAAGAATCGTTTCTAACTCTTGAATTGCTTTTTTTAACAATTTCTCCAAATACAATGGTGTATCCTCAACACAAGAAGAGATTTTAGGATCTGCCGTGGCGCTAGTGTGGGTGGCGGTGTGGCATTTCTGGGGGTGGCCGCGCGAAGTAGAAATTGC
>NZ_JAUBUB010000029.1:49854-58467 GCF_036705265.1 Microcoleus sp. B4-C2 | reverse complement strand
GATGGGCGTCCCGCCCGTCCTTTTTGGACGGGCGGGACGCCCATCCCACTTTCAAGAGTGGAAGTTATTTAGTTCTCATTCCTAAGTCAGGAATTACGCACTTCCACCAAAGAAACCGGGTTTTTTATCGAATCTGGGGGTGGCCACGAAATATTATCGTAAAAAACCCGGTTTCTGGGCCCCCATGCGTAAGCGCTATATAAAATTAATTCGACTGAATTTCCGAATTCAAAACCTTAGAAATTCGATCGCGCGTTTCCTCCAAATGAGCCCGCGTATAAGCATCCGCATTCCGATCCAAATTCCGAATACTCTTGCTCAAACCCTCCCGCAACTGCCGCAACTCGTACCACGCCAAACTCCGCGCATCCTCTGGAACACTCGTTTTTCGCAGCACCATTCCGATCAAAATCGCCAAATGTTCCCGCTGCAAAGAACGCCGAAAAGTTGAAATTTGCATTTTCTTTTCCGGCTGCAAAACCTCTTCCCAGATATCCTTTTGCACAGTATTCAACACTTCCGGCAACCTCAAAGCAGTTTCCGGCGGCGATTTTAACTCCGCATCCCGCAGCCTCGCCAAGCGCATCGGAGATAGCAAAACTCGCAACACAAACCGCTGCAAAAAAGTAATTCGATCGCCGATCGGGTAATCTAGAGGAAACACCAAAGCCGGACTTCCCCAGTGTTCCCAGCGCGACGGTGCCAATTTATTCAGCAATTCCGGCGCAAAACTAAACGCATCCGGCGCAAAAACGTACTTTTCAAGGGTTGCTAATGCTTCTCGCTGCACAGAAAGTTCGATCAGCACAAACGGCAACTTCGCATTAGTATCTCCAGGGCGAATCCGACTAAACGACTGTCCCCCCACATACAAAGTCGCATTCATCACCTGCTGAACATAATACCCGAACACCGAATCAAACATCACCCGCAGTTCGTTATAACCATCTCCCCCAACCGGAATTCGCTTTTCCAAACGCTTCCACATCGCCCTAGCATTATCCAATTGCCATTGCGAATACCTCAGCATATTGGCGCTGAGATCAAAGGTATTTGCAGCCGGATCGAGAATATCAAAAGAATCCTCATCCGGCGCGTAAGATAATTGGGGTTCCGCAGCGCGGCTGGCAATTTGTTGCAGCGTGGGTAAGTCGCTGTTCGGGTCCCGGCCGCCAATCACCTTGTAACCATACTCGATCGCCCAATCGTCATAAGGCCCTACAATCGTTGGATAATAGTCGCCCTGCACAGTTCCGGCAGGTGCCAAATTAATCGGCACATAATCCATCACCGACGCTACCAAACCTTGCGTGCGAGTTACCTGAGTATTGTGCAAATCCTCCGGTTGCAACATCGTACTTCCGTGAAAATTGTGCCTCAAACCGAGAGTGTGACCGACTTCGTGGGCAGTCAAAAATCGGATATATTCATTCACATAATTGTCAATCGTCCCACTGCTAGGCGCTGCATTTTCCAACAAATCGATCGACATTGCCCCCATCGCAAACTGGCGGTTCGATTCCAACCCAAAACACATATCCGAACTCGACATCAACCGCGATAAAGACGATCGCTTTTGCTCTTGGTATCTTTCTACCAAAGTCGGCAAATCATCAGCAATTCCACCTTGAGCATTTTCCCTGCTGCTTTTTCCTAAATCCCCATTTTCGAGCATCGGCAAATAGCGAGAATACATCCCAAACTGACAGGGATTGGTATTAGAACCGTTTCGCCCTTGAAAACTCTTAGATAGCGATCTATTTTGTTCCACCAAAGACCGATAACCCTGTTTGATTTCCCGGACAACATTAGCATCCAACAGAATGTCAGCATCCAAAATTTCCCCCGTCAGCGGGTTAGTACGAGACGGCCCGATGCCTGCAAACTGAGGCTCAAAAGAACTCGACCAGCGGATAGTATTATAGCGAACGTCAGCCGGGTCCCATTTAGCATTGTCCGGCATTTGTTTGACCTGAATTGCCTCAGTAAAACCTGCCTTTTCAAAAGCTTTGTTCCACTCCAAAACGCCCTCGCGGATTGCGTTTCGGTATTCGGTAGGCACATTATTTTCAATCCAAAAGACGATCGGCTGTACTGGAGGCGACATCGGCGCCGTCGGGATTTGCTTTTGCAAATGCCAGCGATTGATATAGCGCACAAAAGGCTCCCGGCTATTCTTGTCAGAAAAGTCCTTATATGCTGTGAGGAAATAGCCCACTCGCTCGTCCGCAAGTCGGGGCCGATAGCCGTTATTTAGCGGCACTTCCGAGAAACTGTAGTGAATGCGGAGGTTAAAAGCCCGACTGTCAGGAATCGAAGGTAAATAGTTAACTTCACTGTCATTATCGCTAGAAAAACCATAGACAGAAGCAATCTCCACATTCAGCGGAAACGCTTTAACATCTTTAAAAGAAGACTTGTCTGCATCGATCGAGTAAGAAGCGCCCAAAAGCATCGGCAAAATCGCTTTTACCCCTGGCAAATCGCGTTTGTCGCTCATCAGCAAATCGCCTAAATCGATTAGCAGAGTTTGTCTTTGCGGATGAATGCTTTTGAGAGGCAAAGAATAGAGAATCGACTCGCTAAATCCCCGTGCTACCGAACCTGCTTGCGGGTCGCCCGGACTTGTGCGAAAATTGATATTTGGTATCACAAACTGCACGTTATTTTGGACGCGCCGCAGTTGAAACAAGAAATCGCCGATCGGCATTCCGCTCAAAATGCCCGCTTCCCCCAAACCCGATGCCAATGTCACAAAGCATAGGAACTTTTTGTTGAATTGTTCCGGTTTAATTTCCAGATATACTTTATCAGTTGCTTGATTGCGGTAAAGGGTAAATAATCCCTCTAACTTTTTCGCGTCTTTGACAACCTCTTCAAAGGGTGCCAGAGTTTGCTGTTCGCTACTTGGTTCGTTGCTGGGCGGCCCAGATGATAAAGCTACAGGTAAAAAGAAACCTTTATACAAACTGAAACAGAAAAATGCTAAAGATAATATAAAAAATATCAAAGGCAGATTTTTTCTAGGATTTTTTATCTGTGTATTTTTGCTATTTTCAGGAAATATCAATCTTTTCATTTTCAGTAATTTAGCCGCAGGAAAGAATAGTTTTGAGATAGTCGCGCCGCACTCGCAACGTTGGGAGCATTTAACTTCTAAAATAACTCAAAACTCAAAAATTAGAACTATTGTTGCGCTGGCCAGGGAATCATGGGATCTTGAGCCAACCGCTTAGAAACTGCAACAGCACCGTAACGGTTGAGGTGGCTGGGGTCGGAAAAAGATTCCCGCGCCTGGGGCCACAATAAACTCTTATCTAGGAAAATTAGTCCGCTTTGGGCTGCTAATTCTTGCATATATTGCCGGAATTCTTGTTCGTAACCTGTCCGCACCGGGTCTAAATAATCTTCAGTCAGAGGCATATTAACAAACACGAGATTGATGTTGCGAACTTTGGTGAATTCGATCAGATTTTTGAGTGCTAGAGCTTGTTCGCCTACCAATTTAAAATTTTGATAGTCGGAGTCGTAATAACCAGATACTTTCGGGTGCTTCTGAAAGTAAGTTTCGGGATTGAAGCGTATATCGATCGGCAAAAAGCCATTTGGTTGATACTCGCTGACTGGTTTACTCGCAGCAGTGGGCTGAACGTTTTCAGTTGTTTGTTCACCCAGGGCTGCGGTTTGGGGGCTGTCGGTTGCAACAGGGGGTGAGGGATTAACGATCGATCGCAAAAACCCTTTGAGTCGATCGCGATTTTTGTAAGTTGCAGAACCCTCCACCAACTTTTGATTCACCAATTGCTGAACATTAGCTTGAGCTTGTCCCAAATTGTTCACCAATTCAGTCGCAGTCGCCACCGGATTGTTAGCGCTTTCCTTCGATGTTTCGGATTCTAATTGATTGGTGGGGATCAGAAAACTACCCCGGCTCAATTGCCTGTAACCTTCAGAAGAAGCGATCGCACTAAAAGTCAAATCCGGCCGCCCGCTGTTGAGAGCCCTCGCCCCGTCAGCCAACACCAACAATTTCGGCAGTTGTTGCGGCGGCAAAATCCGGCGGACGATCGAATCTACAACTTGGAGAGTAGCTCCATTAACTCCAAAATTGTAAGCCCTCAGCCCCGGATAGCCCGAAGCTGCCAAAGCTGTTTCCAAAACCGCCGGATCGATGCCCCGCAGCGCCCTCGAACTACCGACAATTAAAATATCCGGCGGTTTTTTGTGCAGGTGAATGTACTCTTGATAGCGCGCTATCTGATCGTCAAGCTGCTCGCTCCTCAAAGTCGGGAACACCGGAGGAGCAGAAACATCAGCTACAGGAACGCTAGTATTTCCCGGTTTCGTAAACCCAGAGCCATTGAAAGCCTCTTGCTGGTTGGCGGACGGCGACGGCTGCAACGGAATTCGAGGCAAATTAACCTCCTCAGCAGGGGGAAGGGGGTTCGCGGTTTCCTTCGGAAGTCGGGCTGTAACGTCGCCAGAAGCCTTGGGAGCTGAATTTTGACAATTTGGGCCGCTGCAAACTTCGGAGGCACTAGGAGCTTGACTGACCGTCGCAGATTGCAGAAATTGACCGAGGATCCAATCGGTATTGAAAGTCAGCAGACAGCCGGCGATCGCCCAAATCAAAGCCATTCCCGCCGCGCGATCGGCTCTCACGCCCCCCGGCGCAGCAGCATTCGTGGATAAACCATCGTTGGGAACAAACAAACCCGAAGCGACAAGCGGTTGCACCGCAGCTTGAACTAACTGCTCGCCCAGATTGTATCCGGGGAGTCTGATTTTGAAGCGGGGCCGCCAGGAGTTGGGCGTCGGAGCATCGAACACCAAATTGTCGCCCAAACCCGAAAAACTCCCATCCTCCGCCGGCGCAAACTCCGGCACCGGTTCCTTTTCCAACACAGCCCCTTGGGAGGGAGCCGGTGCGGGTGACGTCGCTGATTCCTCGTCAACCGCCGTTCTGAGGTCGATTGCGTAGCGCCACAGGGGCAGTTTCTGGCCGGCGCGCCGTCCGTAGACTCGCACCCCTGCCACTCCCGGAATTTGTAACTGTCGCAAAAATTTCGCCACCGGCGGGCCTATCTTCGACTGAGAAGGGCAAGTCAGAGCTTCTGTCATGACGTGCAGCACGTTGGCTTTTTGCAGCACGACAGCCCGAATCCCTCCTGTTTCCAGCTTGCGTCTGAGATTGGGGTTGAGCAACCTGTTCAATAAAAAAGTCAGAGCCAATTGGTCGCCCTCAACTGCCAGCGTTCTAGCGTTCGCAGCCAAGTCGGGGTGGTGGGCTGCTGGCAAGTCTACCCAGTCTATCCACACGGGGGACTCCGGCGCCGCCTGAGAGTCCTTGGCTGGTTCTACGCCGTAGATTGTAGCTGCGCGGATGCCTTGGGGTGCAAAGGATGCTAACAAAGGGGCGATCGTGTCGGTGGTTTGCTGCTTGTCGGGGTATTCTTGCCGTTTAGGCTTTTGTCCTTTTTTGGCAGTTTTGCTGCAAAACAGGTGGAGGGTTGCTTCTTTGAGGGTAGCCCGCACTTCGACTCTCGATGCAGCCAAGTGTTGATTTAGCAGTTTGGCGATCGACTGTACGTCTCCCCACCTGGCCCATTCCTTAAGAATTTTGTCCGGCGAAGTCAAATCCACTCGCAGTAGCCAGTCCGGCTTCGCTTCGCCGCTGACTTGGCTGGCGATCGCGGCTTCCCGGAAATCCTCTAGTTGCAGTTTCCGCAGCCTGCCGGCGATGGGTTCAGCCAGCAATGAGGGGTCTGGGCTGTAAGCTGACTCGCACAGCACTAGCAGTCGGCGTTCCTTGGGCTTGATATTTTCCGGCGCATTCACCGGCAGGGTTTCTCGGCTGCTTTTGAGTTCTTTTTCGCGAATGCTTACTTTCACCGAAACTCCCATTGGCCCTAGGATTTCGCTGAGATAGCTGGCGATCGCATCTGGATAGCCCCGGCGCGCCAAGGTTTCCGGCGAAACCGTTAATGTTCCATCTCGATCGCCCTCGCCTGAGTCAGCTTGGGGGGATTGAATCAAAGCCACTGCGCCACGGTTGGCTTTCTGCTGCGGGGGAACGGCGGAACCGACGGCTTCCCGCGTCGCAGCAGCCGAAGTGTCGATCGTCACGGGGGAAGTTTCAAAAGCTTCTGCGTATTCAATGCGGGAGGCGATGGGCAGACTGTCGGCGTCAAAATCCAGTTCTTCCCGTACTTGCGGCGGTTGCGCGACTGTTTCTACGGGTTTTGGTGTCTGTTTGAGTTTCTGGTTGTCATTCTTAAATCTGCCGAAAAATCCGCCTCTTTTAGGGCTTGCTGGCGGTTCGTCGGGGGAACTCGCTGGCGGCGGCACTTCGGCAACTTTTGGTTCCGGTTGCTGTGGCTGTTGCTGTTGCTTGGGACTGCTGCAATCGAGCCGGACTGTCCAGTCATTTTGTCGGGAACCGATTTTGCGGCCGCACAGAAACAACTGGTAAATTTTAGGTCGATCGGGCAGCAGTTGCGTTAAATCAGTGTGTTCGAGGGCGTTGGTAAATCGCGCCGTCACCAATTCTTGAGACGGACACTGCGCTGCTTCGCACAAAATGTGCAGGTGATTTCCCCGCAAACGCGCTTGTACTTGAACTTCGGGAAGCCCTAAAGCTTCTTGCGCCCACTGCGACGCGGCCGATCGATTGTCTGCCAATATGCTCCCGTTCGCATTCAACATGGGACTTTAAATTTCGTCAAGGCTGCTTTCGTCTTCTACAGATAGCACATTTCGTCCGTATTTTGGCATATATTAGGCTTCACTTAGGCGAAGTCCTCAGTCATTGGTCGTTGGTAATTATTAGGAATCGCACCACACTACATATAGTGTGTCTGCGTCCTGGACTGTACAACCTAGTTTCCAAAGCTTTTACTGTTGTTGCGATCGGTTTTTTCTTCTTTTTGCAAAAAAATAAGTTACTTATTATACAACAAACAGAAAAATTAGTTGGGCGATCGCCAATCCAAAGTTGTCAAAAGCCCACAATTCGTAGCGTGACACTGAGCGGGTACGGAAGTAAGTTAAAGCTTCCATAAAATTTACTTCCTGATGGTGAACACCGCTTGCGATCGATAAAAGTTACTGATATTCTCAAATGTATTCGTAGCAATAAAACAACCCAATTAT
Source organism: Microcoleus sp. B4-C2 (assembly GCF_036705265.1). Classification (NCBI taxonomy): domain Bacteria; kingdom Bacillati; phylum Cyanobacteriota; class Cyanophyceae; order Oscillatoriales; family Microcoleaceae; genus Microcoleus; species Microcoleus sp. B4-C2. The sequence goes on along the minus strand of NZ_JAUBUB010000029.1, from coordinate 51,315 downwards.
TCCATCACATCATTTTTTTTTCAGCCGCATCGGCAAGTTTTCACCTGTCGATATCGCAGCTTCCGTCCTCAATAAAAAAACAAAATTCCAGCATCGTCTGGAATCGCTTTGCTTGCGATATTTTCAATATTAAAATCCTCAATTTCTGCATAATTTTAGTCACTTTTATTATCAAAAAACCAAACTTTAAATCATGTCACCAATCGAAGCATCTACCCCAAAAATAACTGCCAATATTTCTCTCATTCCCGACATTGCAGAAGACTTGCAACTAGAAAATTCTACCAATAATTACTCTCTTCCCCCGAAAACTCTCCTAACAGTTAACGAAACATCCTCCACAAACTCCAGCGTTGAACTATTATCATCAAACAACCAAATCCTCGATAAAAGCCCTGAAATATCTCCCCAACAAGCAGAGATAGACGCCTTCATCCTCAACCAAGATTCACCACCAACAACCAACAGCATTCCTGAAAAACCGCAAACATCTACAACTCAAACCGACGCAATCACAGGCGATACAACCAAGCCAGCAACTCAAAATAACATTTCTTTCGACTCCGGCATTTTCCAAGCAGACGAAACAGGTAAAATTGTGTTCGATTACCTATCAGACGGAGGCTCGTATCAAGGAGAACTAGCAATTATCAGCCTGACAGGAATGCAAGAATTTGTTCCCGATTCCCAAGCATTTATCAAAGAAGCAGCCAGACGCGCTTTAAGCAACTCCTCACTCGGTTATATCGCCATTTCTGACAGTACAGAAGCAGCGAAATTCTCTAGTTTCGAGGGAGAAAACAACTTCAATATCGGGGAATACCGAGGAATCAAAACCTTTGCAATGACACCAGGAGATGAAATTGGTATCATCGTAGTTCCCAACGGCACAATACAAGAAGCATACAATAATCCAGCCATTGGCGGCGACAAAAAGCCCTTATTTTCAATGGCTACAGCTAATTCCAGCGATGCTTTTCAACGGGGACAAATAGCCAGTGTTGCGAATGGCGGCAGTATATTTGTCATGGAAGATATGGGGATAGGAGAAGGGAGCGATGCTGATTACAATGATATCATATTTTCGCTCAAAGGTGCAACCCCTAAAGTCATTTCAATGGATGATGTAATTGCCAAAAACTCCGATTGGCGTACATCAGAGAAAGGCAAAGAATTGATAGCTGACGCTGCGGCGCCAAAAACTGAGACTAAATTAGAAGACAAAAAACCAGATACTACTTCTACAACGACTTCGGCTGAGACAGAAATCGAAAATTCCCCCGCAGTTGAAACTCAAAATCCGACTGTTTCGGAAATTCCCAATTCCGAGACGACTTCGGCTGAGACAGAAATCGAAAATTCCCCCGCAGTTGAAACTCAAAACCCGACTGTTTCGGAAATTCCTAATTCCGAGACGACTTCGGCTGAGACAGAAACCGAAAATTCCCCCGCAGTTGAAAC